>JAHIHJ010000079.1 GCA_018899795.1 Methanobacteriota archaeon | reverse complement strand
CGGAATACAAAGCAGCATACGCTGGTAAATTCGTGGAGTTCGTTAATCCAGCAGGAACATCTCAGACTTGTATTTGTGGTTTCCATGTCCCAAAAAAACTATCAGAGAGGATACACAGGTGTCCTTCATGTGGTCTTGTCATGGGAAGAGATCATGTATCTGCGATACTGATAGAGAATAGACCAAGCTGTACCGTAGGAACTACGGGAATTAACGACCGTCAAGGACTTTCAATAGAGAGCCGATGCAGCGGTACGCCCAAGCCCTTTAGGGTTGGGTAGTTCACAAACATTTTTAACAATCAAAAATAATATTGAGGTCAATGGTTCGAGTCCTTGCAACCGGAACTTTTGATATACTGCATCCAGGGCACCTGCGCTACCTTTCCGGGGCAAAGGCGCTGGGCGACGAGCTTTACGTGATAGTGGCGCGTGATTCTATGGTGAAGCACAAGCCGAAACCCATCGTGCCGGAAACCCAGAGGCTTGCGATGGTTCAGGGTCTCGGCGTTGTGGATAAGGCGATGCTGGGGAGCGAAGTTGATATTTTCGAGCCGCTTCGCGAGATAATGCCTGACATAATAGCCATAGGCAAGAACCAGCATTTCGATGAAAAAGAACTGCAAGAGCAGCTTCGTGCGCACGGTTTACTTGCAAGGGTGGTCAGGATACAGGCGTTCGAGCCTTGCGAACTGTGCAGCAGCGGGGCGATCATCAGAAGGATACTTGAGCGAAACGGCAGGATATGATCATTTCCGCTCACATTCATACATTTTTTTTAATCAGTAATCACAGCACAGCTTCTATCCGCTTCAACGCTTCCTTTATGCGTTCCTGTGATGTCGCATATGATATCCGGATAAAATCATTTCCAGCCTCACCGAACGCAGACCCGGGCGTGGTCGCAACAAAAGCTTTATTGAGAAGAGTCTCTGCCACTTTCTCTCCACTTCCGAATTCACTCACATCAGCAAAAGCATAGAAAGCACCGTCAGGCATATTACATTTTATTCCGATTTTATTCAATCCCCTGACAAGCAGGTCCCTTCGTATCCTGAATTCACGCACCATATCAGCCACGCATGCCTGGTCGCCCTGAAGCGCGGCAATGCCTGCATACTGTACAAAAGAAGTAGCCTGGCTCACTGAATGAGAATGGAGTTTGAGCATCTGCTCGTATATTTCCTTCGGCGCGCTCACATACCCCAGTCTCCAGCCAGTCATCGCGTATGCTTTTGAGAAACCGTTGACTGTGATCGTCAGATCCTGCATGCCGTCCATAGAGCCGATGCTTATGTGTTTTTTATCGTAGATTATCTTCTCGTATATCTCATCGGACAGCACAGGAATGTTCTTATCGACCGCAATATCCGCTATCTCTTTAATGGTGTCCCTGCCGTACACTCCTCCTGTGGGGTTGCAAGGGCTGTTCACAATAATGAGCTTTGTCTTTTTTGTGATGTATTCTGCAAGGTTCAGGGGCGTAAAGCCTTTATCTGCATCTGTCGGGACCCACACGGTCTTTGCGCCTGCAAGCATCACGCAGGGGTCGTAGGATACCCATGCCGGGTCAAACAAAATTGATTCATCACCTTCAGTAAGTACAGAGAGTATGACCTCAAAGATGGCCTGCTTTGCCCCAGGTGTAACGATTATACTCCCTGGTTTCACTTCAATATTGTTATCGTTCTTGAGCTTTTGTGCTATTGCTTTTCGAAGCTCTGGAATCCCCGGCGATGGGGTGTAGTGCGTCTCACCTCGTTCAAGGGAGGCTTTCGCTGCTTCAATGATATGCCCGGGCGTGGTAAAATCCGGTTCTCCAAGGCTGAAGCTTATAATATCTTTGCCCTGGCTCTTTAATTCACTGGCAAGGTTCGATATCCGCAGCGTGGCGGATTCCGTGATCTTTTGAAGCCTTTTTGCAGTCATAAAGTATAGCTCACAGACTCTTTTCTGATATTTAAGGCATTCTGAAAAAAAATCCGATCAGGACTCAGGTAAATGATATTGATGCTGCATGTACCAGAATAACACAATCAATTATTATAATTATAATATATTGTAATTTATATACTACTAATCACAACATATATATACCGATTATGCTAATGATAATAATTATAATGAGGAGCGAATCGGAGGATAAAAAATAAAAAGGAGATGAACACGGTGAGTGAATCAAACGAAGTCGTCCTGTGGATGGAAAATTGCGCTCCGGAGAGACTAACAGCAAACAAGGTAATGCTTTGTACAAGGAACATCTTTCTGCTCCAGAACTTGAGGGATATATATCCTGATGAATATCACGCAATAATACAGAGCAGCAGCAGCGCGGGAATAATCAAACAGTGAATAATCCTCATGAAAAACAAACGATGTCCTGAGTGTATACGTCCTGTCTGCCAGTGCGTATTGACTTTGAACGGATGCAGGGAAAAAAGGTCACAGGAAATAAGAGGAAAACCACTAAATCCGTACGTGATGCATGACCTGTTCACGAACGGTTAGGAAGCTATTCTTTTAGCATCCTTATCATTTTTACGGCAGCTTCGACCGCGCGCTTTGCATACTCCACGCGCTCATGGGCGTCAAGTCTGCTCATGCCAGGGCCTGATATGCCAAGAGTTACGGGTTTTCCATATTCCAGGGCAAGGTCTGCTATCTTTCTCGATGCGTGCTGGATCACGATCTCGTCATGTTTAGTTGCGCCCTGTATCACGCAGCCAATGGTCACAACCGCATCAATACCTTTGTCTTGCGCGAGTTTCTTGACTGCAAGGGGCATATCAAAAACACCAGGGACATATAATATCTTATCAACCGATGCTCCAAGGAAAGCTGCATGTTCTTTTCCGAGTATCTCCATCTGGCTTGTCAAATCACGATTGAATTCCGAAACAACGAATCCGAGTTTAATAGTCATTATAACACCTGAATTTTAGATAATATTCGTTAATGTGACTATATAGCTTGCGATGCTTTGCATGAGATAGCGTTATTTTCCAATTACGATCTCTATTATGGAAACATTCGACTCCCTGTTTTCCGAGACCATTTTTTCCGTACCTATTGTGATGCCGTTTATTTTTGCATCAGTCAGGAACCTGTTCCGTGAGACCTCAGCAGCATCAACTGCCCTTGATATGGCTTTTCCTCTGGCTTTGATGATCACTTCATTTGCCCCGTTGTTGAATTCCTTGACTACGGCGAGAACATAGTTCATTACTGGTTTATTCCCGACATAGACCACGTTATTGTCCGTCATACTGCCTCCTCTCGTGCTGTGAATTACGATAATGCTTCAGCTACATAAACTTAACTAATTGAGATCAATGCAGGAAATGTCTCATTCCGGTAAATACCAGCGTTACCCCTAGCCTGTCCGCAGTTGCAATAACTTCCTTGTCCCTTATGGAACCGCCGGGCGATACAATGTACCTGATGTGGCTCTCTGCCGAGTACACGATGCTGTCATCGAACGGGAAGAAAGCATCGCTTGCCATCACGCATTCGCTCATGATGTTCCTGATGAAATCGTCCTCGCTGATATCGGGTTTCTCCAGTTCATACAGCAGCTTCAGGTTATCCAGAGCCTTTGTGGCGGCAAGTTTCTTGATAGCGTCCACGCGGTTGGGCTGACCTGCACCTATGGCAAGTATCTGGAAACAGCCTTTTTCATACTCCCGCGCTATGACCACTGCATTGGATTTTGTATGCTTGCATGCAGCAAGAGCAAATTCTGCCAGTTTTCGTTTCTCTTCAGGGAATGCGGTCTTTGTGACAACGTCCCATTTTTCATATAATCCTTTGTTCCTCGACTGGACAAGCATGCCGCCTGCTATGTAATGGTAAGTGAGAGATTGAGGTTCTCCATTGTCCATCGGAAGCTCAAGAATACGAATGTCCTTGCTCTTGTTTTTCAGGAAAGCAAGTGCGTCGTCATCAAATCCAGGCGCGATGATCAATTCCACGAACCTTCCTTTAAGGAATTCCACAGTAGATAGGTCGGGTTTGCGGGTCAGGCAAATAATACTGCCGAACGATGATACCGGGTCGCCATCCCATGCGCGGGATAGAGCTTCGATAAGTGTTTTCCCGGTCGCGAACCCGCACGGGTTCGTGTGCTTTACCACTGCCGCACAGATCTCATCCTTATACTCAAGCGTAATATTAAGCGCACTTTCTGCGTCAACATAGTTGTTATACGAAAGCGCCTTTCCGTGCAGTTGTTTTGCGTTCGCTATGGATGGTCCGGTGACATCTGGCTCTTTATAGAACTTTGCGGTCTGGTGCCAGTTCTCGCCGTACCTGAGAGTTTCCCCTTCAACGAATAAAAGGCGCAGGATGTCCTCATCTGCAAGTCGTTCGCTCAGGTATTTGTCGATCGCACAGTCGTAATCTGCTATCCTCCTGAATGCCCTGACGGCAAGACGCTCCCTGGTTTTCAGGCTGATATCCCCGTCATCAAGCTCTTTTATGACCAGAGAATAATCCTGTGGGTCGATTATCACAGCCACGTGTCGGTAGTTCTTTGCCGCCGCCCTTACAAGAGCAGGTCCTCCGATGTCGATGTTCTCAATAGCTTCATCAAGTGTCGCGTTCTTATCAGCGATGGTTTTCTCAAAAGGATACAGGTTCACGATTACGATATCGATGTATTCGATACCCTGCTTTTTTGCTTCTTTAACATGGAGTGGGTTATCCCGGACTGCGAGTATCCCGCCATGTATTTTCGGATGAAGCGTCTTTACCCTGCCCTCCATTATTTCAGGGAACCCTGTTACATCGGACACGTCCGTGACCTTGATGCCGGCTTTTTTGAGAACTTTAGATGTCCCGCCTGTGGAGATTATTTCAAAACCTAGTTTTTTAAGATTTGCTGCGAGATCAACTATGCCCGTCTTGTCAGAAACGCTAATTAGAGCTCTTTTTGGCAGAATACATCACCTTATGTGAATAGAAAAAGAAGGTATTAAGCTTTTCTAATAGGTTATGCACAGTTATGACAAAACCTATAAATACCATATTCTACAGTATCGAAGCCTGTGTCATTTGCGACATGAAAATTAAGAGGTATGTATGGAAAAATATCAAAGAACTCAAAAATCCCTGGAATACTGAGGACAAAAGCCTTCAAACTGGCGATCGCAGGAGTGATGGGAGTGATGTTCCTGCTTAAACCCTAACTCCGCTCAATTTATGTAATAATTGTAGATATACAGGACTGTGAACATGCGCCGGTCGGGAATCGAACCCGAGTTTAAGCGTTGGCAACGCCTAGTGATAGCCGCTACACTACCGGCGCAAACCGGATGTCCTTGTGGGGCATTCCCTAAATACGCTAATCCGTATTAATAGTTTTTCTAATACTCAGATATCCACCGAAGTGTTGATCTCAATTCCTTTCGAGTTAATATTGTAAGAAAGGAGTTGTACCGAGGTCAACTCTGTGAACACCATAGCTTGAAGCTCTTCGCCGCTGTAGCCCAGCATTTTCCGGAACGCTGTATTGGTTTCCACTGTTCTTCCACCATCCGCCTATCTGTTATATCCTTCACTGTCCCAATTGTTGCCATTCTGCCCTGGTAATTGATAATCTCTACATTCAGGTTTACTACTCGTCTTGTTTTTCCGTCCCTGGTGAGCACACGAACCTCGTAATCTTTCGGGACGGTCTCTCCTGAAAGCCTTCTTACATGCCTGTCCTCGATCATTTCCCGATCCTCTGGAGCGATAATGTCGATGAAATTTATCCCGATCATTTCCGATACCTTATATCCCCCTATCCTTGCAAGAGCTTCATTTACATACAGGATCTTACCATCCTGGATGATGAATATCCCGTCCTGTATGCTATCGATCAATGAGTGGTATTTTTCCTCGGACAGTTTCAGTTCATCTTTCGCAACTCGCCGGTTTTCTTCTGTGCCGATGGCAGAAGCGATGATCTTCATAAGCCATAAGTCGCTCTCACCGGGAACGAAATCTTCCTTATAGACCGTGCACAGGGAGCCCACGTATTCGTTGCCGAATTTAACAGCCTTTCCGATATATGTCTTCAGACCGTATGCCTTCACGTTCGGATCGGTATGCGCATACTCTGTTTCATGCAGGTCGTGAATGATCAGAACTTCATCTTTGCTCCGGGTTATCACATCATAACAGATATGCCCTTCCGGTTTATTGTCATAGAAAGGAACTCATCCCTCGAATAGCCATAATGATAGACAGCCGCGTCATTCACAGCAAGGAAAGAGAGCGTTCCAAGGTCGTAGACCCACATGGGCTGGGGGTTGCTTTCAAAGAGTATCCTGTACTGCTTCCCCGAACCATTCCGCTTCATTTTGGTTTTCTTGCGGCTTTTTTTAGTTGGTTTTTTTGGCGTTGTTGTCATATCTGTTTACCTTGAACCAGACAGCCGTTTTCCTGCTAAACACAAATTTTTATATATACCAATTGATGCTCATAATGAAGTTATAATTGCCTGCGTACCAGTTCTCTTGTGCGCTGTGCGATCTCTTCAGGGTCAATGCGAACCCTTGCCACCCGGCTATCAATGGCAGCCTTTGCGACCGCTTTTGCCACGGATGGCGCAACCTCAGGATTAAAAATACTCGGTATGATCATATCTTCTGCAGGTTCATCCACGAGAGCTGACAGGGCATTTGCCGCTGCAAGTTTCATTTCCTCGTTGATGTCCTTTGCCCTTACATCAAGCGCGCCCCTGAAGATACCGGGAAATCCAAGTGAGTTGTTTATCTGGTTCGGGCAGTCAGAGCGCCCCGTCCCTATGATGCGTGCGCCTGCTCTCTTTGCCTTCTCAGGCATTATTTCTGGCGTGGGGTTTGCAAGCGGGAATACGATGGCGTCATCTGCCATGGATCTCACCATTTCCTCTGATACTATCCCGGCAACCGAAAGACCAAAAAAAACATCTGCTCCTTTCATAGCGTCGGCAAGTGTGCCTGAGATGTTGTTTCGGTTCGTGAGTTCCGATATTTCCTTTTTATAGGGATTCATACCTTCCCTGCCCCTGTAAATAATCCCTGCAGTGTCGCATACGATAACATCTCCGACGCCTTCGTCAAGTAGAAGCTTTGTCGTTGCCGTGCTTGCAGCGCCTGCCCCGCTGATGACCACTTTTATCTCATTGAACTTCTTCCCTACCACCTTCAGGGCATTGATGAGTCCGGCAAGCGCAACCGTTGCTGTGCCGTGCTGGTCGTCATGGAACACAGGGATGTCAAGCAGCTTTTTCAGCCGTTCCTCGATCTCAAAACACCGCGGTGCGCCTATATCCTCAAGGTTGATACCTCCAAATGATGGGGAGATGCACTTTACAGCATTAACGAGTTCATCAATATTCCTGGTGTCAAGGCATATCGGAAATGCGTCCACCCCGGCGAATAACTTGAATAGCATGGCTTTTCCTTCCATGACAGGCATTGCAGCGTAAGCGCCGATATCGCCCAGTCCGAGCACGCTTGTCCCATCGCTTACCACAGCCACGAAATTGCCTTTTGAAGTATAGCGGTAGATATCATCCCTATTTTCATGTATCCTGAGGCAAGGTTCAGCCACGCCCGGTGTATACACGAGGCTCATATCCTCTTTTGTCTTAACCCTGACCTTGCTTCTGATCTCTATTTTTCCCCTGTGCAATTCATGGAACTTGAGTGCCTGTTCAAATACCGATCCTTTCATAATTCAATCCCTCAGTGCTTTTTCTACTGCTTTTTTATGTAACTGTGCTGCTTTATGTATCCCGCCTCTTATGCCTCTCTGTGCCCTGCAAGGGTATTGCTGCACGAGGAGCCCTGCCCGTGCTGGCGCATCTTTCACTTTTGCCCCGGCAAGACCTTTTGCCATATGCTGCGTGCTCCCGCATGGCGCGCCTCGAAGAACTTCAACATTTGAGATGACCCCGTTTTTCGTTGTGGTCCTTACCTGTGGTCTTCCAAAACAGGATGCGAACTCATCTACTACAGCGTCCCCGCATTCTTCTATTTCGCAGCATATCTCATGCACTTCGATGTGCATGTCGTATTTTCTTGATAATTCGTCAAGTTCATCCCGCCCGCCAGCCCTGGACATCCCGCCTGCGATGATGACCGCGCGCGCGCCGCTCTCGCCTGCGGTTCGGACGATCTCAGGCGTGAGGTCTGGATGAAGTGAGTAAGCTATTACAAGGTCGCTTGAAAACACTTTTTTGTCGGGAATCAGACTTTCGATAAGATCATGCGGGTCTTCTATGAAATCAGGAAGCGACTCAGGGAGTTCAATAGAAGATACGCTGTGATCAGAATTGTTTTTTATGTTCTCGATGAGGCGGCGCCCGTATTTTCCTCTGATCACGACCCCGATAGATATCATCGATATATTATTGTCGCTTCAGTATTTTTAATCTTTCGGAAAATAATAAAAAACATCTTATTTGTGAATAACCTTAGCTATCACTGGAGCCGCGCTTACTACGCTGACTCCCTTATCTATTGTATCAGTAGCGATTATTCCCTTTACCCCTGCTTTGAATAATTTCAAAACCGCATTATTGGAAAGTACAGGATGCACGCATGCAGTGTAAACATCATGCGCCCCCTGGCTTCTAAGCAATGTAATGGTCTGGGCCATCGTTCCACCGGTCGAAATAATATCATCCAGGATAATCACGTCCCTGCCCTTCACTGCCAGATTCTTGGGTTTTATTGATACGGTCTCACCGCTCAACCGTGTCTTCTCAAGAAAATCGTAATCTATACCCAGGTCCTTTGAGGCGTTTTGAGCAAGACCTATTGCGCCGTCGTCCGGGGAAATGATCAGCGGATCCTTAAGCTTCAGGTCCTTAATGTATTTTCCAATAACGGGCGTAGCATCAAGATTTGCTGCCTTTGCATCAAAATGTTCAAGGATGCTCTCATCGTGTATATTGATAGTGTAAACAGTATCCGCTTTTATCGCTCCTGATATCGCGCGTGCGCTTACCGGCTCTCCAGGTTTGAACTGCTTATCCTGTCGCGCATAACCCATATAGGGAATGACCACATTGATCCTGGCAGCATCCTGGCAGGCGTCAATAAGCTGCAGCAGTGAAACAATATCGGAATCTGTAACCGTGCTCTGGATTATCGTCACGTCGCCGCCTGATATCATATCTAAGATGCGAGTGTATAGCTCTCCATCAGGGAATTTCCTGAATTCGCTTACCAGCAGGTTATCTTTCAATATTTCTGATACTCTTCCTGCAAGCAACTGTGAAGCCGGTCCGCCAATAATGTCCAAAATAATACCTCAAGCCCTTAATTGATAGCTTGGAATATAAAGTATTATTGTTCCATGTTATTTTGTTTATAATGTAATGTATTATCGTTATATTTATGTACTGCTTTGTCTATTTTAAACAGCCGCAGATAAATCAAAACAAACAGATACCGTCAGAAATGATGGTTTGCATCAAATACAAAAAATTTATCAATATGCGGATTAATGAGTTCACATAATTAACCCCTGGAGAATATAACATGACGCTATTTATCGAAATTAAAGATCTTCGTGTCGGTTTTGACGGAGTAGATGTACTCAAAGACATAAACCTGAACATCAATGAGGGAGAAATTATCGGGATACTGGGAAAAAGCAGCGCAGGCAAATCAATTTTAATGCATGTGCTAAGAGGCGTAGAGGTTTTTGAAAAGGTATCTGGAAGTGTAATATATCACCTTGCCCGATGCAGCAAATGCGGATTGGTAGACCGCCCGAGCCTTGCAGGCACGAATTGTCCGAAATGCAATTCAACGTTCGAGAAATTCGAAGCTGATTTCGTAAAACTGGATATCCATGACCCTGCGAGGAGGGACACAACAAGAAGAATAGCCATCATGCTCCAGAGGACGTTTGCCCTGTACGGAGATGAAAGGGTCATTGTGAACGTCATGAACGCGCTCCAGGAAATCGGAGAAATGGGACCAAACGCGATAAACAAAGCGGCAGACCTGCTTGACCAGGTCAATCTTTCAAACAGGATGATGCACATTGCAAGAGAACTATCAGGAGGAGAGAAACAGCGTGTTGTCCTTGCCAGGCAGCTTGTGAAAAACCCTATGCTCTTGCTGGCGGACGAACCTACGGGTACGCTTGACCCCAGGACAGCCGAGATCGTGCACGAGACCATCCTTGATGCCACTAAGAATTTCAAGATGTCACTCATTATCACTTCCCACTGGCCAAAGGTCATAGAAGAGCTTTCACACCGTGCGCTCTGGCTTGATGATGGGGAGATAGTAATGATCGGCGACCCGCACGAAGTAGCCGCTGCTTTCATGAAAGAAGTTGGAGAGATGGGTGAGCAGGAAAAAGTGGAGATCGGGGAACCGGTTGTCCGAGCGCGTGAACTGAAGATGACATATTTCTCACTTGACAGGGGCATAGTCAGGGCTGTCAATGACGTAAGTTTTGATGTGAACGAAGGCGAAATATTCGGTCTGATCGGCGTGAGCGGCGCTGGAAAGACCACAACATCCAAGATCATTTCCGGACTGATCGTTCCAACTTCAGGTACTATTGATGTAAGAATAGGGGATGAGTGGATAGACCTCAAGCAACTGGGACCTGACAAAAAAGGAAGAGCCACCAAATATATTGGCATACTCCATCAGGAGTACAGCCTTTATACTCACAGGAACGTTATCGATAACCTGACCGAGTCCATCGGGCTTGACCTGCCTATGGAACTTGCCGAGCGAAAGGCTATCCGGACATTGATGACCGCAGGATTCTCCGAGAAAAAAGCCGAAAATATCCTTTCCAAGATGCCAGATGAACTGAGCGAGGGGGAACGGCACAGGGTGGCAATGGCGCAGGTGCTCATAAAAGAGCCGAGGATACTTGTTTTTGATGAACCTACAGGTACAATGGACCCGGTAACAAAGATCGAAGTCGCAAAATCCATCCTGAATGCCAGGAAAGAACTTGGTGAGACATTTATCATTGTTTCGCATGACATGGACTTTGTGGCCCAGGTGTGTGACAGGGCTGCATTGATGCGCCTTGGCAAGATAGTTGATATTGGAGACACAGACGCAGTTTTATCCAAACTTTCAATGAAAGAGCGGGAAGAAACCCTGGAAGGGATAGTCAAGGAATTGAAATAACCGATACAGGTGTTACGTGATACTGATAGAAGTCAATGGGCAGAAATTAGAAGTAGATGACGGAGCATTACTAAAAGACGCTCTTGAACTTTCAAAAGCGTTCTATCTTCCCGGAACAACAGTTGGGATATTAAAAGCAGGTACGAAAAAGGAAGAGACGACCTCGGAATACAAGATCATAACGACAAAGGGCGAGTTCAGGATAGAACTTTCCGGGGAACACGGTCTATGGTTGCGGTTCAGGCAATATCTCCTAAATATCAGGGCGCACTGGGATACCAGTAATTCAGTAGCATTTGGTCCTTTTGAAACCGATATTGTTCCTGAAAGGGCTGAAAAAAAATTCAATCGATACGATGTTTTCTTCGGGACAGGTGGATATGATGCGAAAAACACTTACCTGATGTTCTCAAAAGATAAACATTTTTCGGATTACGGAAGCCCCAGGGATGCAGTGGTTGGAAAGATCATAAGCGGTAAAGGTGTTTTCGCAGGACTTAAACAGGGAGATTCCATTATAAAGATCGAACCCGTGATAATGTGGGAAACCCTGGCTGATAAGATATCCACCACTGACCTTTCAACAAAACTCGAAGACGGGATGAGGATCTTTACATATTTTAAGGTTGACCTGGTTGACGAAGCCCCCGAAGGCGCGGAACATTTCCTTGCTCTGATCAGGAAAAAAACATTTAATGTCCAGACCTTCTCCAACTCATTCATATCAGATGATGCTCTAAAGGGCGAGGGGTGCCCCTATGAACACTGGGAAGCACGTTCGGAAGGCGCAATAGCAGTCCGCACTGACGGCGTGGGGAATGGACGTATCTATATTTACAAGGGGGACAGGACATCAAGCGCAGTACACACCGTGGTCGGGCATGTTACTGAAGGCATTGAACTTATCAGGATAGCCCAGGCTGGCAGCAAGCTTGCTGTCATTCCCAATCCTGAGAGGGTCATGATCCTGGGAATGGGCTTTGCCCAGGCTGAAAAATTGCTGGATGCGCGGGGTTTGAAAATTGAGAAACACGGATATACCGGCGACGATGCCATCATAGTTGAGCAGGAACCCAAAACAACGATCGGAATAATAAAAGAAGGATTGGCAGCAGGGCTTGGCGTGAGATCCGATAAAATAATCGATGTCAAATTCTATGATGACCTTGCCCCGATAACCCTTGACTTTTTCAGGCACTCGCTGCGACTTAAAGACCTTCCTCTGGGTCCTCTTCCGGTATTCCATACTTATGAGAATACTTACCTCTTCAGGTCAGAGAAAGAGGCTGAAGCTTATAAAGAGATCAACCCTGAGAACGTCCCCAAAACAGAGGTGAAAGCGGGAGAGATAGCAGTTACCAATCAGGCTGCCAAGCGTTACGGTATGATAGGAGTGAAGCTTATCGACGATGCGAAGTACGGTCCGACAGGTGAGAAATTCCAATGTACTAACATCATAGGAAAAGTTATACATCCAGAGAGATTGAAAGGGATAAAGGCGGGGGATATTGTTTACATCAGGGAGGTTCCATAATGGATAAAATAACAAAAATGATGGTCATTAATTCTTCAAAAGTGCTTCCAAGCGATGTGGTTATTAAACTTTATGAATCCAATGCAGATGTAATGATAAAGGAAACCTGCTTTGGCGTGATGGTAAGCGGTGAGCGCGTTGTAGTGGATAAGCTCCTCTCTGAGACACGTAAAATGGACCCTTACGGTATATTCATAAAAGAAAGGGGTTTTGCGCCAGGTGAACCGAACAGGTGCAGGGCTACAAGACGGGGCGGGGCAAGACCGGGATTTCATATGCTTGAGACCGAAGAAAGGCTCCTGCCGCAAATTGCAGAAGCGTTAAGGGCGCTGGATAGAGGTGAAGTTCCCAAGGAGAAACAGATTAAGAAAAAACTCGATGTGGAAAAGCTCAAAGAGATAATAGAGAAAGCAGAGGTATCATAATGAAGGTTTTTATATATCCAACGAACAGTCTCATCCTTTCTGACCTTGTCGAAAGGTTCGGGCATGAACCGCTTACATTGATGCAGGAGATATCAAAAAAAGTCAATACACCCGGACTTGATTCTCCTCCTCTTAACATGACTCCAGAGGACCCAAAGATCGGGCTGAAGTACGCAGCAGTGGAGGTGCCATCTGGCGTGAGAGGACGTATGTCATTGTTCGGACCTCTTATTAATAAAGCCGAAGCCGCGATCAACGTGCGCGACCCGGTCGTTTCGTTCGGTTGCATGGGGTGCGCAAGGACAAATGAACTTGTTAACTTCCTTGTCCGGGCAAAAAAGATCCCGATGCTAGATCTGGATTATCCCTCATCCGAAGAAGAAGCAAAGGAGTTCGTGTATAAGATATCGCAATTCCTGAAATCCCTTGGCTCGCAGGAGGAAAAGAAATGAAGTCGAGTGAGAACCTGGTAAGGATAGCGCAGCTTTCATGCGGCGCCGAGTACAGCGGTATTCAGGGTGAGATCGATTCCGCAGCAAAACAGGTCAATGCTGTCATTGTATATCCTGAAGTGGATATCAAGGATATCGAGGAAATAGAAGAGGAATTCGGGCTAAAGGTGGCCAGTTCCGACCTGAAACTACTGATGGCGCGGGCAAAATCCATTGTGAACGGTAAGGTGAAGGTGGACGCTGTATTTGTTGCAACGTGCTTCAGATGCGCCGAGGCTGCTATCGTAAGGAGTGAGGTGCGCCGGTACATCCACGAGAAAACAGGCATCCCGGTAATAAGTTACTCATTCACCGAAAGAACAACATCAGGTACGCTTCTTACAAGGCTGGAAGCGCTCACCACAACTGCGCGCAGAAAGAGCCTGCTTGCGCGTGAAAAACAGAGCGGTTTGACCGCAGGAGTAGATTCAGGTTCGACGACCACGAAAGCTGTGGTCATGAAAGATAACAAGATAATCGGTAAAGGCTGGGTGCCCACGATAAAAGTGCTTGATAGCGCG
>JAHIHJ010000078.1 GCA_018899795.1 Methanobacteriota archaeon | reverse complement strand
CTCCACGGGCTACGTGCGCGAATATTTCGGCAAGAAGAACATCGGATATCTGGGCTTTCTTTATAACATCTTCATCCTCTCGATGATATTCGTTGTGACAGCCAGCAATGCGGTCATGTTCCTGATAGTGTGGGAATTGATGTCGGTTATATCTTATTTCCTGGTCATCTACGAGCATGAAAAACCGGAAACAAGAAAAGCAGGGTTTATCTACATCGTGATGACACACATGGGCGCAGGCTCGCTGATATATTCAACCCATACAAAGAATATCGAAGAGATGGGTGGTCTGATAAAAAAGATGCCGTGGACAGCGCTTTTTTTCCTTATCGGTTCAGTATCCATCTCTGCACTGCCTCCGTTTAACGGTTTTGTGAGTGAATGGCTGACCTTCCAGGCGCAGCTTCTCAGCATCAATCTTTCAGATAATATCACAAAGATAGCAATACTTTCAAGCGGGGCTGCTCTTGCTCTGACAAGCGCTCTTGCAGCAGCATGTTTTGTAAAAGCTTTCGGGATAAGCATTCTTTCCGTCCTTTGCATAGCGCTTGGCGTCTTTCCATTTTATTTTGTAAGGATCCTTGATGGTATCGCATCTCCTCTTGTGGGAACAAGTGTTGTATCTAAGATCACTTTTGATCTATCAATAGCAACAGAAGCTGGAAGTATCTCGACAGCGTGGTTATTCATCCTGCTTTTTATTTTCATCCCGATCATCCTGATACTGGCGTTGACAGCTGGAGGAAGAACAGGTACGAAGACATACGAAACATGGGGATGCGGGCAACCTGCTACTACGGGCAGGAATGAGTACACAGCCACAGCATTCTCAAAACCCATAAGGATGTGGTTCGGCAATATATACCGCCCTCACAGGGAGATACATACAACGTATGCGGGTTCGCCATATTTCAAGGAGAGGTTTGCATTTGGATCCGAGATCGAACCGATCTTTGAAAAGTATCTCTACTCACCTGTAGCATGGATCGTTCTTGCTTCTTCGAGAGTTCTGAGGGTCATTCAGACAGGGAGTTTACAATTATATTTACTGTACATTCTGATCACTCTTGTCATTGCGTTGATATATGTGGGAAGCGGGGGGTAGAAGTGACTGTGATGAAAAAAGAAAGTTTTAAGTCACTAAAAATGATATGACATTGATTTCATTTACATATGATAGTCCTTCATGGGATATGGAAACCGCCTGACGCATCAACAGACAGAGGAGACTTCTTCTTATGGGGCGAGTCATCCTTCATTTCACCAGTCAAACGCAGAGGACGCCCCCCAAAATCAGGAGCTATGCATCCATACCAGGCATTAGAAAAAGACCTGAAGATAGCGATAGAGTCCTTCGACTCAGTGCAGGGCGGCAATATCAGCAAAAAAGCGCGCTCAAATAAAGTGCCGCTCCTGCTTCCCTCACTTTCCAGGTCGCCTCTGGCATCACCGGATATGTTAAGGGATGATAGCGGTGAAAATGCAGAGGAGACGATTTGTCTATCGCAGTGGAAAGTGGATGGTCTGTGCATACCGCCGGAAGATGCGGTCATGCTGCTGAGTTCATTATCAGGAGCATGGACAGAAAACGACGGCGCAGTCATCGGGACAGACCTGCGGTTCTGGAGCAAAGTCTCAAAATTCGCAATGGAACTTCTCTCAAAACAGCATTTTGTTCCAGGGATCGTTTTTTCAAAAAACAACATGGCGTTCGCCAGATGGCAGTATGCGCTGAACGATGAGGATGCCAGGACGCGATTTTCGATGCTTGCTCGTGGAATGCCCCCTGTTTGTC
This sequence comes from Methanobacteriota archaeon, assembly GCA_018899795.1. The sequence goes on along the minus strand of JAHIHJ010000078.1, from coordinate 822 downwards.
GTGCGCTTGTTCAGAACAGCGTTCCGAACACCCAGGAAGCGTTCTTAACAGATTATCTCAATAACTCGATCGACAGTTGTATCCGAAGCTGGACTCCTATCTCTGAGATCAGGTCAAAAAAGCCTGGTCTCTCTGAAGCATGGCTTAAGTCTCTTGCGACCGGAGAACCTCTCAACCTACATGCATCGGGTCTAAAAAATCTCTACGAAGGGATACTTGCATGGAAAGCTCCGATACATGAAATCGAAAGATCAGACTTTCGCACATGTTTCCGTCTTGAACCATCTGACGGTATAAAACCAGACTGGAACCTGCGTTATCTCTTGCAGGCATCCAGTGACCCAAGTCTTCTTGTCCCTGCGGAAATGGTCTGGAAAGAATCAAAGGACTCACTCCATTATTTGAACCGCAAGTTCGACCATCCGCAGGAAAAGCTCCTCGCCGACCTTGGAAAAGCCTCACGGTTATACCCTCCGATCGAGGACAGCCTGCATTCGGCAAGACCGGATTCAGCGCAGCTCACCACGCAGCAGGCATACGCTTTTTTAAAAGAAGCAGTGCCATTATTTACTGAAAGCGGTTTCGGCGTCCTCATACCCCCCTGGTGGAATAAAGGCGCAGCAAGCTTGAAGCTCGGAATGAAATTGAACATGAAACCAAAGAAAGACCCGAAGACCAGCAAAAGGCGGTTCGGTTTCGATTCGCTGATCAACTACGACTGGCAGCTTGCTATCGGGGATGAGCCTTTAAGCGAAGAGGAATTCAAGGCTCTCGTAAACCTGAAAGAGCCACTCGTTCGCATAAGAGGACAATGGGTAGAGG
>JAHIHJ010000077.1 GCA_018899795.1 Methanobacteriota archaeon | reverse complement strand
TTTTGAGGCGGCAAGGTTATAAAATCAATAGTCACGGTACCATAGGCGTCATAGCCGCTGGCACAGCAGACATACCTGTCGCTGAAGAGGCGGCAGTTGCTGCTGAAATAATGGGATGCAGGGTAATAAAAGGATACGACGTTGGTGTTGCAGGTATACACATGCTCTCCGGGTCTTGCAGTTGTAAACATAGATAACGGATTTGGAGCAGGCGTGTTTGCAGCCATGATAGTTAAGAAAAGGTGAAAAATATGGATGTACAGATAATATTAGGAAGCGCATCGGACATAATTGTCGCAAAGAAAGCTGTTGATATATTGAAAGAGTTCGGTGTCGAATATAACGTAACAGTGGCTTCAGCGCACCGCACGCCAGAGCGCGTGGAAAATGTAATAAAAGAGGCGCATGAAAAGGGTGTGAAGGTGTTTATCGCCATAGCCGGGCTTGCTGCCCATCTGCCTGGTGTGATAGCTTCAAAGACCGTAAAGCCTGTGATAGGTGTACCAGTTGATTCGAATCTTAACGGCATGGATGCCCTTCTCTCCATAGCGCAGATGCCGCCTGGCATACCTGTCGCATGCGTTGGTATTGGAAGAGGGGATAATGCGGCGCTGCTTGCATGCGAGATCATAGGAGCAGGTAATGGAAGCATGCAGGATAAACTTCAGAAGTACAGGGCAAAGATGGCTGAAAAAATAGAGAAGGATGCTCTTGCACTGGGATTGTGATATTGAATCAAGCACTATGAATCATCTTACATACCCTATAGGCATAACATACAGGGGTTCATGGTCTTCAGGAAGATTTAGTACTCTTGCAACCTCTTCGTCATAGAAAGCGCCAACAGCAACAGTCCCCAGACCAAGGCTTTCTGACTGCAAATAAATATTCTGTCCTGCATGACCGACTTCGATATGCACGTATCGTATTCCCCTCTCTCCGTACCTTTTTGTCGTTCTTTCGTAAAGAGCGGCGATTACAATAACAAGAGGCGCATCAGCAATGAAATCCTGGTTAAGGCTTGCCGCTGCCAATTCCTTCCACTTTTCCGACAAGAGCATATATCTCAAGAGGATATGTGGCTCCTGCAGATGGCGCTGAACGCTTGCCGTCACCCGTTATTCCCTGCGTTGCATAAATGTATAAAGTAATGATCGCTATGCAAAATAAATTCTTCCATATTTGTAATCTTCAAAATAGCAATGATTATATGTAATTGGAGATAATTATATGCTATAAGAGGGTACTAAAAATGAACGAATTTAAATTGAATGGAACGAGAGTGATCATCCCCTGCCAGATATTATGTGATCTGCGGAGTTTCTCCACATGAAATACCTGTTCGGCGATTCAACAGAATCCCCGCTTCAAAAGGATTTCCTTGCGCTGCTGGAAAACTATGTCGATACCAGTGTCAAGACGATAACGCTTGAAAATACGGTTTTTGACCTGAAAGAGGACATAAGGGACAGGCGAAAACTCAAGAATACAGTTCTTGAGCAACTGGATAACTGCCTGTTAACTGCTGAACAGGCGATTATAAATGCCGTGGCAACGAGTAAAGAGCAAACCGCTATCAACCAGTATGCTGCAAAGAGCAAGGATTTCCTGATAAAATATATAGAGAACGGCAAGATAAAGTTCTCAGACGAAGTATTCCAGGAAATATCAGATTTTGATAAAAAAGTAAACGCGTCAGATAAGGAAAATAGAGCTACGCTGGAATCTCTTTTTATCCATGATCCTCTTCCTATTATTAACAAGAATTTTATTATTAAAGCCACCAAGGAAGGTTTTGCTGCAAAGGTCAAGGTAGACTTTGAAGGTGACATCTCAGCCATATACGGCGTAATATCCTCTCAGGTGCCTTTCTGGAATCGGCATGTCAGGGTTTCCGACTTCTTGAAGGGTATTGAGATACCTGCAAGAATGAGAAAACCCCTTCTTAAAAAGGAAGAGGTGCCTGATGTTGTCAGTGTAGACGATTACCTAATTACAGATATTGTCCAGCTTGGGAAAGAGCTTGAAGTCGTTATCAGGAAAAGACAGGATGTTGAATCCGAACGATTTAGAATGAAGATGGTTTTCAAGGATGAATTCGCCATCGAGGTATATCATGCTGAAGAAAAGGAAGTGGAGAAATACATTCAGGCTGTTCCAGCATTGAGCATTCTGGTCAACATCCCGAAGCTTCGAGAATTTGGAGAGAAAATAATCGCCCGGACAAATACTCTTTATCCCAAAAAAAGGTCTATGGAGTCCCTGCAGATGAACCAGAAAGATGTGCTTGAAGAGAACCAGATATTCGAACTCATGCAGAAGATAGCTGAAGTTTACGCCCCCACCATAGCCATGATAAAAAAGCACAGCCCTTCAGGGGAAGAGCTTTCTCTCAAAGTAGAGGATGACAGCGGGAAGCGCAGCGAGATCTACCTTAAAAAATCAAAGGTTAAAGAGAAGCTAAGTATAATAAAAGAAAAAGGCGACAAACTGATCAAGATCCTGGATATCCAGTAAGTTCTCCCCAAAACCTATATGAATGATGGAGTTGTATGCGGTGAAAAATGGAGAACTAATATGGGAAATATTCGACCCAATTACATAAAATCATTAGCAGCACAGTTACTTGAAGAGCATAGTGATCTTTTTACTACGGACTTCTCACAGAACAAGGAATTCGTTACCAGATATACCAATGTAGAGAGTAAGGGTATCAGGAATCGCGTTGCAGGATATATCGTGCGCTCGTTGAGAGTTAAAGCTATCAGAAAGAAATAGAAGGGATCATGATAGAAGGTGTTCTGCCTGCCCTTATTACCCCGTTCACCAAAGATAACAGGGTAGATAAGGATGGTATACGGCAGAATATCGAATTTTTGATCGATGGTGGCGTATCAGGAGTAGTTCCCTGCGGAACAACAGGTGAGGCTGCCACTCTTTCCCTTCAGGAACATGAAAAAGTAATTGAGTATGCGATTGAGTATTCGTCAGTCCCTGTAGTGGCAGGAACAGGCTCTAACAATACCACAGAGGCGCTTGAGCTGACAAGATTTGCCCATGATGCAGGAGCAGACGCAGCATTGCTTATAACGCCTTATTACAACAAGCCCAATGATAGCGGAATGCTAAAGCATTTTAAAACTATCGCTGAGGCAGTGGATATACCAATCATTATTTATAACGTCCCTTCACGAACCGGAATAAACCTGAAACCCGAACTTACAGCAGAACTTGCAAAAGTAAGCAATATCGTAGGGATAAAAGAAGCAAGCGGCAATCTTGACCAGATCACCAGAATAATTGAACTCACAAAAGATGAGGATTTTACAGTACTCTCAGGTGATGACGGCCTGACACTTCCGATCCTGTCTATAGGAGGGTCGGGCGTCATCTCTGTTGTTGCAAATGTGGCTCCAAAACTTGTTGTCTCCATGGTTGAGGCTTTCCGCAGTGGAGATCTGGAACGGGCACGAGAGCTTCATCTGGCTCTTGCCCCCCTTATTCGAGCCATGTTCCTTGAAACAAACCCGGTTCCCGTAAAAAAGGCGGTTGAGCTAATTGGGCTCCCTGCGGGGAACCTGCGTCTTCCGCTTGCGCCCATAAGTCCGGACAACGAGAAAAAGCTCAAAATAGCGTTAAAAGACCTTCATTTGATAGAGTGAGTTAATTATGATAAAAGTAGCAGTTACCGGAGCATGCGGGAGAATGGGCGGGCTTATTATAGAAAATGTCCTGAAGTCAAAGGATATGAAACTTGTTTCAGCCATAGATATCAGCAATATCGGGAAGGACATAGGCGAAGTGATGAGAGTGGGCGCCTTGAATGTGCCTGTGGATGATGCAAATAACATCGACATCGTACTTGAGAACTCAAAACCTGATGTCCTTATAGATTTTACTATCGCTGAACCTGCGGTGAAAAACGTACTTGCTGCTGCCAGGAAAAAAGTAAATCTCGTTGTTGGTACGACGGGTTTTACGAAAGAACAGCGCTCAGTAATGGAGATGTCCATCAAATACAATGGTGTTTCTGCAGTAATCACCCCGAATTTCTCTATAGGTGTGAACGTGTTCTTTGGACTCCTTGCTGAAGCGGCGTCGCGCCTTGGCGATTACGATATTGAGATCATAGAAGCGCATCACAACCAGAAAAAAGATGCTCCCAGCGGAACGGCATTAGAAGCTGCCCGGACCATTTCAAATGTGCTCGGAGAGCGCGAGTTAGTGTATGGGAGGCGCGGTCTTTCCCCTCGCAAAAGGGAGATCGGCATACACGCAGTACGGGGGGGCGATATAGCGGGCGATCATACTGTCCTTTTCGCAGGCGACGGGGAGCGCATCGAGATAAAACATCAGGCGCATAGCAGGCAGGCATTTGCCAGGGGCGCTATAAAAGCTGCTGAATGGGTTTGTTCCGCCAGGTCAGGCATTTATGACATGAAGGATGTTCTGGGGATCAAATAATTTATTTCTTCCGAAAAGGTTAAAAGGAATGTGAGAGAATGAGAGCAAAATCATTCACTCTTTATGAAGTGATTGACAAAACGCTGTACCGGGTGATCCGGCACATGTATCGTGCATTATGAGATGCATAACCCCAACTGATGTTGGAAAAGGAGGACATATAGGTTGTTAAATGAATTGCAGAACAGAAAGAATGACTTAAAGAACAAGTCGGAAGAGAATAAGAATAAAAGGAACGAGCTAAACCTTGAAGCAAGTAAGTGGGCTACTAAAAGGAACGAACTGAATACTCGTACCAAAGAACTTATTGATGAAGCGCAGCAGCTTAAAAAGCAGCGCGATGAGAACAACGAAAAAGTCGGCGAAGCTAAACTCAAACGCGACGAACTTAATGAGCAGGCTAACAAGGTATACGCTGAAATCGACAAGATTCGTAAGGATCTGAATCTTGGTGATGGTCCATCCCTGAAAGAAATGAAGCGAGAGATAGACCAGCTTGAATTCAAACAACAGACTGAGGTGCTAAAAACATCACAGGAACGGGAAATTGTCGACAGGATAGCAAAATTGACTGATGAGCTCAAGCGCAAGAAGACGCAACTTGAAGGAAGCAGTGAATTAAAATCATTGCTTGAAAATGCTCAGGTTTTACGAGATGAAGCCGCCAAATATCATGATCAGGTGAAAGAATCCGCAGAAGCTGCGCAGCAACATCATGATAAGATGATCACTATCTTCAAAGAAGCCGATGCAATAAGAGCGGAATCCGATGCAGCCCATAAGGATTTTGTGAAAGCACAGGAAGCCGCGGACGAACAGCACAGGCTATTCATACAGTCCCAGAAAGAGATCCGTGAGATCAACAAACTGATCATCGGATTGAAGAGAAAGACAAAGGAAACAAAGGACGAATCCATAAGAGAACAGACAAAGAAAGAAGCGGAAGAAGTCTATAACCAGTTCAAACTCGGCGAAAAATTGAACACAGAAGACCTTATGCTTCTCCAGAGATCGGGACTTCTGTAACCCGATTTTTTTTATTTTTTTTCCCTGGTGGCGTCCAGCTTTCCACAAGTTTCGCTTTCCACAGCAAAGAATATCTATTAAAAGACACTATCTTATTTAGATGGAACAGCCCGGAAAGTCCTTTAAATGCTACTTTGTGACCTGGGATAAGGCTTACAGGCTGGGAAGGAAGATAGCACGTAAGGTCAGATCCTCAGGGTTCGTTCCTGACATGGTCATAGGTGTTACACGTGGAGGACTTGTACCAGCCCGCATAGTCTGTGATTTCCTGCACATTAAAGACCTGACGTCCGTAAAGGCAGAACACTGGGGTATAGCCAATACTATTGGAGCAGCGAGAATAAAATACCCTCTGCCTGAAGAGATCGACATCTCAGGGAAAAGGATATTGATCGTTGATGATGTTGCTGATACCGGGGATACCTATCATGTTATCGTGAAGCATTTAAAAGAAAGGTCTCCAGCAGAGGTCAGGACAGCCGTGCTTCAGTATAAGACCTGCTCCACATTCAAACCGGATTACTGGGGCGAGAAACATGATGCTTGGAAGTGGATAATCTATCCGTGGGCATTATATGAGGACATGACAGGGTTCATAAAACGCGTGCTTGTTCGCCCCATGACGCAGGAAGAGATCAGGAAAGGGCTGAAAAGCGTTTTTGATATAAAGGTGTCAGGAAAAGAGCTGAATGAGTTCCTGATTGATATGAGAGGGGAAGGGAAGCTCAGGAAATGCAAGAAAGGCAATACGTTCTACTGGGAAAGCGCAGGAGATGGATAATGGACAACAGGGTATTGGACAACAGGGTATTGGACAACAGGGTTTATGTTCTGGTATCAGGGCGGGTGCAGGGAGTTTTCTTCAGGGCAAGCGCGAAGAAAAGAGCGGATGAACTGCGTCTTACAGGCTGGGTGAGGAACCTGGATGACGGGCGTGTTGAAGCGATCATTGAAGGCGAGAAGGAAAAAGTGAATAAAATGGTGGAATGGTGCAGGAAAGGGCCGGATTACGCAGATGTTGCAGATGTCCAGGTAATATCGGAGAAATATATCGGGGAATTTAATGATTTCTCAGTTCTGAGGTAATACATATTTATAGCTCAACTCATAATTTTGAGATATGGAATCTATAAAAAAGAAAGTGCCGGTGCGGGTCATCGTCAGTATTGGGGATAAGTCCGTAAGGATCAGGACGCTGCTTTCAGGCGTTATCAGGGTGGGCAATGAACTTGTAATGGATGATGAGACCTCAGGAGAAGCTTATCCTGTGAAGATAAGTTCTATTGAAGTTGGAGATAAAAGGAAAGAAAGCGCACATGTTGATGATATTAAGACAATATGGGCGCGTGCGATCGAAGAGGTTGTTGTGAAAATAGCCATAAGCCACAGGGAGACCACTGAATCAATAGAGATGAGAGTGCCGGGGGAGAGAGAATATGTCATCGGGGAGAAAATAAAAATTAATAGCCGCGAATTGAAGATAATACGCATAAAGATACGGGATGGTAAATTTAAAAGCAGAAAGGGCATTGCTGTCAAGGCAAGCAATATCAAGCGCATCTATGCTGAATCAGGGCAAAAGGAACCAAGACGTATTTCAAAAGGCGGGGATCGTATTGTTATTAAAAAGCGTGAATCAGTATGGAGTTTGAAGACCAAAAAGGCAGACTGATAAATGATTTGAGCCGTCACGGTATCAGCGAACGCGTGCTTGATGCCATGCGCCGCGTCCCTCGTCACCTTTTCGTCCCTGAAAGAGAACAGAAAAATGCTTATGCCGATTATCCTCTTTCCTTAGGATGGGGACAGACCATCTCAGCGCCTCATATGGTGGCGATAATGTGCGACCTGCTTGATATAAGCGACGGCATGACGATACTTGAGATCGGCGCTGGTTCAGGTTATCATGCTGCGGTTATTGCAGAACTTGCAGGAAGCGGACATGTGTATGCTGTGGAAGTGATAGAAGGTCTTGCTCTGTTTGCCCGTGAGAATCTCAAAAAAGCAGGAATTAATAACGTGACAGTGCTTGTGGAGGACGGTTCGCTCGGGCTTCCCGGTCATGCCCCGTACGACCGCATAAGCGTTGCATGCGCTGCGCCAGATATACCTGAGACCCTGACAGAACAGCTCAAGCCAGGAGGAAAGCTGGTCATTCCTGTTGGTAGAGCTTTTCAGGAACTATATCTTATAACAAAGATCAACGGGTTAAAAAAAGAAGCAAAAGGGGGCGTTGTTTTCGTGCCCCTTGTTGGAAAAAAAGGTTTTCGGTTTTAGATAGTATGAAGCACGCCAGACTGGATCTTCTCTACAAGCATGTTCCATTCGTGTTTCTTTAATCTGACCGTATTTGCACCTTCTCCTATGAGTACGTCATTTCCGACAGTCTCAACAGCAGGGCAGCAGCTTTTTTCACAGATATATACTTTCATTTAATTCACCTCATGTTTAAAAGATGGTATATGATTTAAAGTTTATTGTAAGGGATTCTACAGTAAGGGAAATATATGGTTATCAGGTCTTTTTTATGATACTGCAGGCAATAGCAGTTCCATTTTCAGTTATGCTTCCTGCATTGCAGCCCAGCAATAAGTTCAGGAGAGAATCGATCTCTTCAGGAGAAACTACCACTGGCGTAATTACCGGTTCTGGTGTAATTACCTGTTCTGGTGTAATTACCTGTTCTGGTGTTTCCTGTGGAACTGGCTCCTCCTCTTCGTAGATAATAGGTGTGAAGGGCAGTTCAGGCGTTGGGGCGGGAGTTGCCTGCACTTCTGTGATCTCAAAGCTAGCGGCTGCATTCTCAGCGCTGGCGGCTTGTTCGCTCTCAAGCGATCTTATCCTTATCTCAGGTTCACCGCTTTGCGCAGTTAATTTCCCGCTCTTGGCGCTCAATTCATAATATTCAGCAGTCGCGGCAGGAAGTTTTACAGGCTGTTCTGAATCTATCCTGAGGCTGTAGCTGAACCTTGTCGCCTTATTTGCTTCAAGAAATTCTTCAAGAAATGTGGTGCCACTTACAAGAGTCCCTTCCGCCGGCAGCGTGTCACTGATTGAGACTTTCGTGGGCGTACTACCAGTATTTTCCGCTACCACCGTTACAGTAACAGTATCTCCGGGTCTGATATCAGAAACATCTATCTGTTTGGTGAGTGATATCTTCGGACCATGGACAACTACGCTGGGCTGGTTTGACTGGATTGAATAATATTCCCTTCGCGTCCTGAAATCTGCAATTGCAGATGGCAAGACTGCGCCGTCCTTGTTCGCTTCAAGAGGTTTCACGAGGTAGCGCGAATCCCATTCTCCTTTTGCGGGTATATTAACTATCCAGTGGAGGGAGTTGTTGCTCAAAAGCTTAAAACCATCAGACAGGCTGTCTGTGATGCTCACATTCTTAAGTTCGTAATTGGCATTGTTCTTGAACGTTAGCGAAACCATGGCATACTCTTCCAGGTATATCTTGGCATTCACATATTTTCTCAGGGTAGGGATCTGCTCAGGTTCGGGCGCAATTAAGATGGTTTTTGTTGACTGGGCAGTGTAAAAAATATCCTTAGCATCATAACCTGTCGCATTTGTAAGTATCTCGTAGTTTTTAAGTTCAGTAATCATCGGAGTCCCAAATGTAATGCTTTTCGTTATTGATTCCCCCTTTCTTATTCTTTCATAGGAGAACTTCAAATCCCCTCTCTTTATTGGCAATGAAGTTAACACATTAAAATTGACATTTAGCAGATCAGCCGACCCTGTATTTCTTAAGGTTACTGATGTCGTGATCTCTGTATTCGCCAGTGAAGTGTATTCATTATAATCGGTCTCAACCGAAACTTCAATAGCTGGCGTGCCTCTGGGGCCCATTTCTATTACTGCCCAAGGCGCATAGGTTTCATAAACCCATTCAGTGCCTTCTTTAGACGGAAGCTGCTTTACCATTACTTTCAATTCACCGTCAGGCACGATGTAGTATTCTCCCTGTATGAGCAGAACTGAAGTGATCAGAATGCCGTTCTTTGATATGTTCACCCCTACAAATGGGTTAACCCCCTCAGAAGGCGTCCCTGAATACAGGTTAGATTTCACAGGTGCCGGAAAAGAGATGGCTTTTACAGTATACCCGTTGTATGTGAGTTCCTCCCCGCGCATGAGTTCGTCAGATGTTCCTTCACCCCATTGAAACAGATTAAAATCATAAGCAAGAGCGGGGCTAATTAACCCTGATATTATCAGGAATGCCATTACAATTTTAAATGAAACGTCACTTCTCATATAACATACTCATATAACAAAATCACGTTCGTTATTTATTTCTATCCTTTATCTTATGTAACAAAGACATCATACATATATTTTACTATGATTATGCCAGGTTCGATCATGATCTATAATTATATTTACATAATATTTTATATAATTTTTCGTTTTGAAACAGTTTCTTTTAATTTTTCATACAATCGTTCGTTGTTATACGAATATTCTCTTTACAATATATATAATTATCCCTCTATGACTCTAAAAAGCCAAAACATCCGGAGCTATAACCTTTGGGAGTGAAACGCCGCTCATCCGATACATTAAAATGCTATAAAAACATAGGGGGCGTTTATGGCAAAAAAGAAAGAAGGCAGCGGTCTAATGTCCTCTGCGGGTTTGATGAGGTACTATGATGCAGAAGAAACCTCTTTACAGATACATCCCAAAACAGTGGTTATGGTCGCCCTGGTAACGGGACTGCTCGTTCTGGTATTGAATGCTTATTATGGAATATGGCCGATCAAAGGTTAGGGAATAACAACCAACTGTTATTTTATCTTTTCCATCAAACCCTTAGCTTTTCCATGTGCTGTACCCTTTTCCGGATCAGTTCTTCAGTACCAATATCCCGCCTGCTGTAAAGCCTGCCTTTTAAGGCTGAAATGCCATCCTGCGCTATTTTTTCAGCATCCTGAATTGTACCTGCGGAACCGAGGACCGCTATAGCTCTTGAACCAGTAGTGAATATTTTGCCGTCCTTTTCATACACGCTTGAATAGAAAACATGCGCAACCCCGGCGCTTCCTATCTCTACGACCGAATCCTTTACGGGATCGTCGGGATAGCCCTCAGGGACTGCATACTTGCATACTGTTGCCTGTTTCTTAAAAGCCACATTTGTTTTATCAAGGGTCCCGTTTACTACGGCCATACACACATCAAGGAAATCAGTTTCAAGAAGAGGTATCACGTTCATGGCTTCAGGGTCTCCAAAGCGCGCGTTGAACTCAATGACAGAGATGCCTTTCGCTGTTGCCATGAACTGCCCGTAAAGGATGCCCTGGTATGATACACCGGTTTCTTTCCTGACAGCCAGGACTGCATCGCCCATTATCTTTTTTGCACCGCTATAATCAGATGTTTTCATGAAGGGGAGGATATCCTTCGCGTCGTTGTATGAGCCCATCCCGCCGGTGTTTGGTCCCCTGTCCCCATCAAACGCCCTCTTATGGTCCTGCACTGCGGGAGCGAATGCAAGAAAGCTTCCGTCCACGAATGCCTGAACCGTAAATTCCTCGCCAATAAGCCGCTCCTCGATAACAAGGTCATCGTTCTTTAATACCTCACGGGCGTAAGCCTTTGCGCCTTCTATGTCGAAGTGGTCGCCCATGACCTTTACGCCTTTCCCGCCGGTCAAACCTGCGGGTTTGATGACCACGTCGCCCAATTCGTCAATGTATTCATCAGTGCCGCTTTCTCCTTTCCTGAAGACCTTGAATCCGGGAAGACCTGCAATATCGTATTTCTTCATGAAATTGCGAGTCCATGCTTTATCGAACTCGATCTGCGCCGCAAGCCTTCGCGGACCTACGACCGGGATGCCAGCGCCCCACAGGGCATCGGGGATGCCTGCTGCAAGCGGTGTCTCAGGACCGATGACCGCAAGCTCAATTTTATTTTTGACCGCAAAATCTACTATCGCGGGGTCTGTCTCTTTTATAAGTATGAAATCTTTACACAGGCGCGCTATTCCAGGGTTTTTCTTGCTCATCGCCGCATAAAGCTGCGGGTCTCTCTTGCTTCGGGCTATGGCTTCTGCAATGGCGTGTTCCCGTCCGCCGCCTCCGACCAATAGGACTCTCATAATTTACTCCACAATGTTTGCGGGAATAAAAAAGTTCTGGTTTAAATTGAAATTGTCAAATTCCAGGGTAAAATAATTATTTCAGACTAGCCCAGATATATTTAATATATATGAGATTAATATAATATTGCAATTCAAAAAGGGTGGATACAATGACAATCGAAGAAACTCTTGGTTATACATTCAAAAATTCTGCATACCTGGACCGTGCACTTACGCGCAAAGCCTATGCAAACGAACAAAAACAGCAGCACAAGGATTGTGAAGACCAGGAAATATACCGCACACTTGGTGATGCTGTCCTGAAACTGGTTCTGGTCGATCAATTGATAAGATCAGGCTTCGATACAAGAAATGATATAACTTCAAAGAAAATAGATATGGAACGACAGGAAAAGCTTGCCGAGATAGGTCGGAATCTTGGTATCGGACAGGCCATTAAATTAGGTATTGGAGAGAAAAAACAGAGAGCCAATGAAGAGCCGAAAGTTCTTGCTGAAACAGTTGAAGCGCTTATTGCTGCTATTTATTATGATGGCGGATTTGAGGCTGCAAAGGAAACCATAAGAAAATGGTTCAATATGTGATATAATTATATCAAACGATCATATAAAACATACAATGATTTATAATCCAGACACATCAAAATAGTATCGTGCAGTTTCGAAAAGTTATCCATATCTCCGGCGCCCTGATACCCCTCTTTGCAGGAGATGACCTTCTCGGTAAGTACCTGATTATTGGTTTGCTGGTGTTTGGTCTTGCCATATATCTTCTTCTAGAAACCATCAAACCTAAAATAAGCCCTTCCATACTTTCCCTGGTTTACAGGGAAAACGAAATAAAAGGATTCGCCTTCGAACCTTTATCTTACATAATCTCGGTCATTTCCCTTCTCTTTATTTCATTCTTCATCGATGAAAAGCTCTGTTTTGCCGCTATCGCCATCCTTGCAGCCGGGGACGGCTTCGCGGGTGTGATAGGCAGGAGATACGGCAGGCACAGGCTATTTTTCAATAAGGACAAGTCCTGGGAAGGCTCGATATCGGGTTTTATCGCAGCTTCATTGACAGGTTTATATTTTGCAGGTCCAATAGCGATACTGGGGGGCGCTTTCGGGATGCTGGCAGGTGGTGTGAGCAGGCATGATAACATAGCTGTGCCTTATGCTGCCCTGATCGCAATGGTCATGGTCCAATGGATAGCAGCTCTCATTTGATGCGAAGGTAATATGTAGAATTATTTTTAATTAGTAGTTGATCATGAAACTCAATCTCCCTGATGCAGACGCATATCTCATGGTAAGTGAGAGCGCTCACAGCGCAGATATGTACTACGCCACTGGATTTCTGGCGTATGACTCTTTCATCTACCTGAACTCAAAAAGTGAAAAGCTCCTTATTTCAGACATGGAACTGGGGAGAGCAAAGAAAGAATCACGGATCAAGGACGTGCTGCCCACCTCCGAATTCGGGATAATGGAAAAGCTCAGGGCTCTAAAGGATATCGATGCCGCATACAACGGGATGATAATCGAATTCCTTCGAAAAGAGAATGTAAAGCTTGTAGCTGTGCCATATAATTTTCCAGTTTATCTTGCGGACGTGATGCGCAGGGACGGTTTTGAAGTATTTCCGGTAAAAAGCCCTTTTCGCGAGATGAGGGAAGTAAAAAATGAGAACGAAATAAAAGCCATCGAGAAAGCGCAGCGGGCAGGCGAGCAGGCGCTTGCAGAAGCGATAAGCGTCATACGAAAAGCAACGATCGGGAATGGTGTGCTCTGGTACAATAATGCGCCGCTAAAAGCAGAAGATGTCAGGTCGATAATAGAGACATCGCTTCTTTCCCTTGGTTGCGAGGCGCCGGATGTCATTGTGGCATGCGGGCCGGGGAGCGCTGACCCCCACTGGCATGGGGAAGGAGAACTGCGCGCCGGAGAGCCCATTGTCATCGACATGGTGCCGCGCTCTAAAATAGAAAGATATTTTTCAGATATGACGCGTACCGTGGTGCGCGGAAACCCCACTGAAGAAATAAAAAATATGTACTCTGCTGTCAGGGATGCCCAGGTTGCAGCTATCGCAAAGATCAAAGCGGGCATCACAGGAAGCGAAGTTCATAATATTGTGTGCGATGTGCTTGAGGCAAGGGGATATGAGACCGCGCGGGGCAAAACCGGAGTATTCACAGAAGGTTTCATCCACTCAACAGGGCACGGCGTTGGGCTTGATATCCACGAAGGTCCGAACCTTAGCGAGAGCGGGAAGGAACTGAAAGAAGGATGCGTTGTCACAGTTGAACCGGGACTCTATTTTAAGAGAACAGGCGGAGTAAGGCTTGAGGATGTTGTTGTGGTGACTGCGAACGGATGCAAGAATTTAACTATATTTGAGAAGAATCTGGTGCTAGAATGAACGAAAAAGAGGAGATACTGGAAAAATACATGAGAGCGGGTAAGATACTCTCAGAAGTACGTGCTGAAACTGTAAAAAAAGTAAAAAAGGGAGCAACTTTGCTCTCTGTCGCTGAGTTCTCAGAAAACCTGATACACGAGAAAGGCGGTCAGCCGGCTTTCCCGGTAAACATTTCCCGAAATGATGAAGCTGCGCATTCAACTCCTTCATTTGATGATAAATCCGTTTTCGGGGAAGATATGGTAAAACTGGATATTGGTGTCCACATAGATGGATATATCGCGGATACAGCGATCACGGTTGACCTCTCAGGTCATCCAAAGCTTGTTAAAGCTTCGGAAAAAGCCCTCGCTGATGCAATAAAGTTCATCCATGCGGGCGTGAACACTGCAGATATTGGAGGCGTGATCGAGAATGCCATAACCTCGTTCGGATATAAACCAATTGTCAATCTCACAGGGCACGGACTTGCTCAGTTTATTCAGCATGCTCCGCCAGCCATCCCTAACAAGAGAATGCCTCACGGCGTTGTACTGGAAGAAGGCGACATAATCGCGATAGAGCCATTTGCAACGGACGGCGCAGGGAAGATATACGATGCAGGGAGCGCGGAAATTTACCACCTCGTTTCCGAGAGACCTGTGCGTCTACCATCGGCAAGGAAGCTCCTTGAGAAAATACTGGAATACCAGAATCTGCCGTTTGCGAAAAGATGGCTCGGAAGCAACGTGGATTTCGCAATGATGACACTTGTGAAGTCAAATATCATAATGGCTTATCCCATCCTGAAAGAAATAAATGGGGGGCTTGTCTCCCAGGCAGAACACTCTCTTATCGTTACTGCTGATGGATGTGAGGTCTTTACAAAATGAGGGGGATCATAGCATTTTTTGTGATAGCATTGACCGCCGGGGCAGTTAGTGGAGAGGATCTCTGGGTGAATGATATCACTGTGAATGAATATGATATGACATGGAGTTACAACGATACTTTTGTGGGAAATGATTCGGTAGCGTTTCGGGTGAACCTGGATTCAAATTATGGCGACAACAACAGTTTCGTGAATGCATGGGAAGTCCTGAAGGCTGACAAAGAACTGCGCAAAGAGTTCAGAAGCCTGATCGCCAAAGAACTGGACGTAATGATAAATAACATGACAGGAGGTATCGAGATCGTGGATGTGGATGCCACCCTGTCGACTGACCTCATAGGTAAAACCAATCTTTCTGATACGATCACAAATAGATACATTATCACTTACAAGTTCAGAGACAGCATCCTCAATGCACGGAGCATCTGGTTCCTGGGTCAGGCAAATTCGACTATTACGATAGTGATGCCTCAGGGTTTGGATGTTGTCAATATTGGCGGCATGGGCAATGCAACCAGGATAGTGACTGACCATGTTGAGATATCCGGGTTTTTCATGGAGACATCTGAGGATAGGGGGGAGATCACTCTTGCTCTTGCAAGGAATTCTTCGTTCGTGCCCGCCGTGGTAAATATGTCGAACATGTCGAATGTTTCATCGCAACCTGGAAAGAATGGATCTGCAAAACCCATGTTCGAGATGTTAAACTTCATAAGAGATGCAAGTGTTGTCTTTGTAGGGCTTGTATTGATAATATTGATATACGTTCTCAAGGTGAAGAGACGGTAGTCGGGGAAAATAAGCAGCCAAAAAAAATCGTAATGTAGAGTCATTACGAGAATATTTTATTGAATCAACTCATAATGATATGTTCTTAATATCGAAAAGAATTACTAATTTCCTGTCAACTTCTTTTAATTCATTCTCAACCAATTGTCCAACTTTACCCATTGCTAAACCATGATCTAGCGTAGCAATTTTATTCATCTTCACGAGCGAGTCTTTCTTTAAACCATTGGAAGAACTCTTGCGTAATAACATATCTGTATTATTGACCTGCTGCAGGTTTGTTGTTATAAACGCTACAGTGACATCTTCTTTGTCAGCAGCTAAAACTAAAGCTGGGCGCAATTTGCTTCCTGATAAATCCGTAAAAGGGAATGTAATGAGAACAATTTCGCCTTTGTTCATTTGAACCGCACTTTCAAATCATCTAACGTGTATAATTCCTCTTCTTCTTTTAAAAACTCAAAAGATCTTGAATTTGAGACCATCTTCTGAATTCCTTTTTTCAAAATATACTCTTCATGTTTTTGATATAGAAATTCAACGAATTCCGCAACTTCAATAACTTTATCCTGAGGGAGACGACTTAAATAATCTAATGTCTTATGCAGTAGGATTTCTTTTGTATCAGGACTGTCTGTAATATGCATTGTTTGATATATTGTAGCCAGTCTATATTTAAGTTTTGGATAACATCCGCATAATAAAGATGATGTTCCCAGACGGTCTATATATTATCAGATGAACCGATTTCAATCTCTTCAAGAGTCTTTTCTATCTCCGTCTCTTCATCAAGTCTTGAAAGTACATCCATTACCTTGGCGATCGGGACGTCAATTTTTTCAGCTATCATGGAGATCGAATAGCCCTTCCTGTGATATTCGATAATAAGTTCCTCTATTATCCCGTATTCACTTGCTATCTCCCTTATTTCCATACCCCCGGCTAAAGACCCCAGGATCACTTCAACAGGAACTCTCGTCCCTTTTATTATGGGTTTACCATGCCGTATTTCTGGGTCAATAACTATTCTTTCTTCGAACATCTTTACTTCCTCTATGAATTTAATTAGATTTATATACATTTAAATGTGATGCAGCAGGAAAATCAATTCACCGCAAAGGACGCAAAGATCGCAAAGTATAGAAATATATTACAAAATTTATAAATTCCCGGCGCCGTCCGCAAACCACGCGCGCATCCGCCAGCCGCACCGTCGGCGCGCGGGTGTGTGGGGCTGGGGAGGTTATGGGTGGTGGGGGAGGGTTGTGGTGGATATTGAGAGGGCGGGGCGGGGGAGAAGTGAGGCTTATAAAAAATCGCGATGAAGAGTCATTATGAGAATTAACAACGAACTCCTCGAACTTACAACGAATTCAAAAGGAGGGATCAAGAAGATTGCTTTCCGTGCGCAAAAGATAGTTTTTAAATACAATTCAAGGCATAATAAATGAATAAAAATGGCGATTAAAGAACTGTCAGAACGATATGGTGCGCCATTGCCTGAATTGATTACAAAGGTGGAAGGGCTGGAAACAAAGGTGAATAAGCATTTAGAGAAAATGGGTTTTAATCATGAGTAAAGAAAAAAAAATCCAGATACGCAATAGTACCGCAGAATTTCTGATTTTTTCGAAGCAGGCTGGTGAGAACACCATTGAAGTTCGAATCGAAGATGAAACAGTCTGGCTTCCTCAAAGGCTGATGGGTATTCTTTTTGAGGTTTCAGTTCCAACTATAAATGAACATCTTGCCAATATTTTCAAATCATGTGAATTAAGAGAATCTGCAACTGTTCGGAAATTCCGAATAGTTCAAACTGAGGGCATGCGGCAGGTAAATCGTGAAATTGATTTTTATAATCTTGATGCTATCATTGCCGTTGGTTTTCGGGTCAATTCAGAGCGGGCAACCCAGTTCCGTCAATGGGCTATCGCAATTCTGAGGGATTTTTCGATCCGTGGATATGTGCTTGATAAAGAGCGTTTAAAAAATGGCGCATATTTTACCAAAGAATATTTTGATAACCTGCTTGAAGAAATTCGTGAAATCAGGGCAAGCGAGCGGAACTTCTATCAGAAAATTACTGATATTTACTCCACCGCTATGGATTATAGCAAAGATTCCGAAATAACCCAGGCTTTCTTTGCCACTGTCCAGAATAAACTTCACTTTGCGATCCATGGTCATACCGCAGCGGAATTGATCGTAAAAAGAGCAGATAGCGAAAAAGAGCGCATGGGGCTTACCACCTGGAAAAAAGCTCCTCACGGCAAGGATCGGAGTGAGATGATGAGTAACATACTTGCCAAATCTAAGCAAACTGAGGTGGGTGTTATTCCTGTGAATTTCATATTTCTCAAACTATAAATTCCCGGCGCCGTCCGCCAACCACGCGCGCATCCGACAGCCGCACCGTCGGCGCGCGCGTGCGGGGGGCGGGGGAGAAGGGCAGCTTATAAAAAACCGTATTGTAGAGTCATTGCGAGAATTAACAGCTAACTCCACGAACTCACAACGAACTCGACATATTGTCATGTTTTCACTTTCACACCGCTCTCTTAATCCTTTTTAACCATGACACCCTCTTAACTATCCATGAACTTAAATCCGGAGAAATAACATGGACTCAAAAGAAGCGCTTGCAGTTTTTAAGGGAAAAAAAATTGATTTTTATGAAAATAATACCTGATGAGAATACCGGAATCCTGCTTTATGCCAATCTATTGAGCGATATTAAAATCCGCATCCGTCAGGCGCAGGTGAAGGCAACACTTTCAGCAAATGCTGAGATGATAATGATGTATTGGGATGTAGGCAGGATGATACATGAACGACAGCAACAGGAAGGATGGTCAGCTTCAATTATTCCCCGTCTTTCCAGAGACTTAAGAAATGAACTGCCTGAAGTAAAGGGTTTTTCTGAGCGCAACCTTGGGCGTATGCTTGCTTTTTTTCGCAATTATCAAAATATCGAATCATTTTTGCCACAGCCTGTGGCAAAAAGTGAAATTTTGCACCAGCCTGTGGCAAAATTACAATCAGCAGATCTGATCCGGAGCATTCCATGGGGGCATCATGCGGTTTTGATAGAGAAAATAAAAGAGAAATCCATACGATTTTGGTATATGACGCAAATTATCCAGAATGGATGGAGCAGGGATACTCTGGCATTGATGATCAAAAGCGGCATCCATGAACGGCAAGGGAAATCCATAACCAATTTCAGATCTACCCTTCCGGATTTACAGTCCGACCTTGCCCGGCAATCCTTGAAAGACCCATACATATTTGATTTTATGACACTGACCGAACCTTTTAATGAGCGGGAACTGGAAACAGAACTGATAAAACATCTTGAAAAATTCCTGCTGGAGCTGGGCACAGGTTTTTCCTTTGTAGGACGGCAGTATCATCTGGCGATCAGTGATAAAGATTTTTATATAGATCTGCTGTTTTATCATCTGAAATTGCGCAGCTTTATTGTGATTGAACTGAAAAAGGGGGACTTTAAGCCAGAATACGCAGGCAAGATGAATTTTTACTGTTCAGCTGTCGATGATCTTCTCAGACACCCCACCGACAATGCTACTATAGGGCTGATATTGTGCAATGTCCTAATTTAGAATACTTAATGAAAAATTAAAAAATTGCTCCCAATTCCATTGATGATCCGCCAAACCTTCCAACATTGCAGGAGTATCGGTTTTAGTCAACTTATCCATAAA
>JAHIHJ010000076.1 GCA_018899795.1 Methanobacteriota archaeon | reverse complement strand
AAACTATTGGTGGCACATGAAGATAAAATCAAGGAATGTACTTAGAAAGACTGATGAAAAAGCCCTCATCAATGATATTGAAGAAGCTTTCGGGGACGCTGGAGCCTTTGTTGGAAGAAAACTCGAACTTGTCGAAAGTGAGGAGGCGGAGTTCATCTTCGTGGACGGGGAACCACTTCTGTTCAGGACAGGAGGGAAAATATTCCCCACTGTAAAGGGCGCGCTTAAACTTGCCCCATCGCGTAGAAGGGTCGTGGTGGACCCGGGCGCTGTGAAGTTCATAATAAACGGCGCTGATGTGATGGGACCAGGGATCGTTGAGGCAGACCCGGCAATCAAAGAAGGCGACCTTGTTATCGTTGTTGAGCGGGCTCATGGAAAGGCGATTGCTATTGGCAGGGCGCTCATTCCTGGCAAAGATATGGCAGGAAAATCCGGCAAAGCCATAAAGTCGATACATTATGTTGGGGACGAACTCTGGAAGCTTGAACAGAAATAGATAAATAGAAATAGACCTTTAAAAGAGAATGTGATGATTTCATGGTTAAATTCATAGAAAACCTTTTCGGAAGCGGGAAAAAGCCGAAATCTGAGGCTGAGGAGTATGAGGAACTTGATCTTTCAGAATTCGAAGAGGGTTTTAAAGATGAGCCCACCAACATGCTTGTGCGCGTGGCAGAACTTAACGGGCTTGACATACTGCCTGAATTAAAGAAACAGATCTATGGCGGAAATATTGTTTTTATTGACGTATCCCCTGCAAAGCACGATAAACTCATTTTTGACCGCGCGATAAAGGATCTGAAACAGGTAGTGAACGATGTGCATGGCGATATCGCACTGGTGAAGGAAGACCAGGTCATTGTTACGCCGCGCGGCGTTCGCATTGACAGACAGAAGTTAAAGTGAATCAGGAATTTCTTCCCACGTTGACTGTCACCAGAAGCTCCTGTCCCCTGTGCTCCGGAGAACTCAAAACGAACTGGGTCCCTGACAACATCCCTTTTTTTGGGGAAGTGATGCACATTACTTCCATGTGTGATTGCGGGCTCAGGTACTCGGACACTCTGATACTTTCCCAGCATGAGCCAATGCATTATGAAATGAAGGTCAGGTCAATAGAAGACCTTGATGCGAGGGTAGTTCGTTCCACGTCTGGAACTATCCGCATACCTGAACTCGGAGTGGAGATCGAACCAGGACCTGCTTCCGACTCCTTTATCTCGAACGTCGAAGGGGTGCTGGAAAGGGTGG
Source organism: Methanobacteriota archaeon (assembly GCA_018899795.1). Next base: position 1,407 of record JAHIHJ010000076.1, on the reverse strand, counting down.
AGGCGATACTGGGCATGGTGACGCGATGGGGTGAGGAAGATAAGACCCCGCGTGCTCTGGAACTCCTGTCCAATATTCTAAAAACGAGAGCTGGAGAGTACAATATTACGCTTATAATTGATGATCCCCTGGGCAACAGCGCTATAATCGCAAAAAATGCCGTTTCCAGGAAACTTACAGATGATGAAGCGAATCTTTTGAAAACAGGCATGATCGTGTTTGAAAAAGGCGAGGCGGGATCATAGACGGTTATGTGAGCCAAAGGCAAACATAATAAGATAGCTTAAAAATCTAAAATCAACAACGAACTGGTACGAACTCGGACTAACTCAGGTCGTCGTGAGTTCGTGTTGAGTTAGTTGTGAGTTCGTTGTTAATTTCTCCAGCACATCGCTGGCGCTCGAATTGCAGAAGCGCTAAATCTTATATTGTTACCATATTAGTTATCAAATCTATTATCGAAAACTATTAATCATGATAAATCAATATTACACATTACCTTATACGGCTGTATAAGGCGCACGCTAGGATGAGCTAGCTAGAGATGAACGAAGAGCCGGATCGGATAAACCAGGTTCAGTCTTCCAGGGCGTAAATACCTCGTGACCATTCACGGTCAAAATGGAAGATGGTTCAACGTTATCTTTTCCATAAGGAGTGCAAAAAGAAAGCGCATGGAGCGCAATTTACAGCAAAGACAGCATATATTTAATGCTGCGAGGGTGCTGTAAGCCCGAAGGGGTCAGCTCATCAACCCGCTTATGATTTTTCGGAAGCATATTCCATACCCATTAATTTTTTGTCTTCTTCCATAAACCTGTATTCCCGCTGGTTGTGGTTTCCCTTTCGCTCTAATAAGTTGTCCCTATTCATCCTTGCCAGGTATGTGGATACAGTGCTAAGGTTGATCTTTCCATAAACGCTTTCGTAATGCCTTTTTACATCCAGGGAATTGAACCATATCCTCGGGTATTCAAAACGCAGGAACATCTCAAGTCGTTCTTTGAGCGTGAGAGATTCCCCGGGTAATTCTTCGATACTGGAAGAGATGGATGGCTCAGGTTTGCTTTTTGCAGCCGACAGTATGAACTTTGTGGCTGACATGTTCCAGAACTCTCCTGAAAATTCGGCGAATGCTTTTGTCCCGTCTTCTTTTACTATATGCACTTCTACTTCATCAGCTTCAATGGAATTAATATATGTTGCCGCCATATCTGCCGACTCGGGTCCTTTGTAACTCACGCTGCCTGCGTTTTTTCCTTCGAGTTCGAGCCGTATTTTCATATATCCTCAAAAAATTGGAACGCTATCCGCCCTTACGGGCGAACAGCATGCATCCGGATTCCCCTCCGATGCTCCTTCTGGGTGAATTATTTTTGTGAACGCTACATGAACCCTATTGTTTTT
>JAHIHJ010000008.1 GCA_018899795.1 Methanobacteriota archaeon | reverse complement strand
TTTTTCTCTTGAATGCATAAGCCGTTCCTTCGGTATTTGTTACATTCTGCCTGCGCGCAGGCTCGCCTACAAGTCTCTGCCCGTCTTTTGTGAAAGCCACGTATGACGGAAATGCTTTACCTCCGAGGGAAACCCCTTCCGCGCTCGGTATTATTACCGGTCTATTGCCCTGCATCACAGCAGCGGCTGAATTACTTGTTCCAAGATCTATTCCTATTATCTTTGCCATTAACTCACCTCATTTTCATTATCTGTGTCTTTATTTTTTGATACTCTTACTTTGGAATATCGAATAACTTTATTGTTCATCATATAACCCCGCGCAAACTCTTCAAGGACGACATCTTCTTCATCGTCATCAGAAGGCGTCTGCATCATAGCTTCATGCTTATACGGATCAAATTTTTCTCCCAGGGCTTTAATTGGAGCAAGACCGTTTTTTTCAAGTACGGTTTTGAATTTCTTATATATAAGTTCCATTCCATGGATCAATTTTTCTTTGTTAGAGGATACCTTTGCGTTCTCAAGTCCTCTTTCAAGAGATTCCATAATATCTATCAGTTCTATTATGAGCTTCTCATTTGCATATTTTACGAATTCTTCTTTCTCTTTCTGCGATCTTTTTCTTTGATTCTCAAACTCCGCGTTCAGACGAAGGCACCTGTCTTTTTCCTGTTCAAGCTGTTTCTTTACTGTTTCCAGCTCGTTTTCGGAATTACCGGTGACTCCAACCTCGCCATTCTGAGAAGTTTCCGGCTCTTCCTGTTTACCAGCAACAGGTTTTTCTTCAGTTTGTTTTTCTTTCTTGTTATTGCTTTCTCTGTTCAATCTCAGACCGCTCCATTTTTTACCTGGATCAAAAAATAAAATCGTCACTTAGTGACCATCTATTAATATCTCGAACCGGCATTCCACAGGTCAATATATATGTTGATCTTCCGTATATAAATTATTCTTTTTAATATCAGTCTTCGCCAACGTCAGGAGCCTGTATGCCATCGTAATAATCCGCAGTATGCTCTGGTCTTACATCCATCATGCCTGTTTCCTTTGCAGTCAGGATATCATCGATGCGCAGGATCATATTGGCAGCATCGGTGGCAGATTTGATTATCTGCGTCTTGACTCGTAGTGGTTCGACTATGCCAAGTTTAAGCATGTCCTCGGCTTTTCCTGTTAATATGTTGAGACCTGCTGTCTTTTCGCCTTTGCTGTGTGCACTCCTCAGTTCTGCAATAACATCGATTGCATCAAGACCTGCGTTCTCAGCGATGCCTTTTGGTATCTCCTCAAGCGCTTCGGCGTAAGCTGTTATCGCAAGCTGCTCTCTGCCCTGAAGGGTAGTAGCATAACTCCTGAGTCTCATCGCGAGTTCTATTTCAGGCGATCCGCCTCCTGCCACCATCTTTCCGTCCTCGATAACATCGCCAACCACGCGCAGCGCATCATCCAGAGCGCGTTCCACTTCTTCAGCCACATGCTCAGCGCCGCTGTATATCAGGATGGATACGGCTTTAGGATTCTTGCATCCCTCGACGTATATCATCTTGTAGTTGCCAACTCCGCGTTCTTCGACAACGTCAGCATATCCAAGGTCTTCTTCTTCAACCCCGTCAACCATGGAGACAACGCGTGCTCCTGTTGCTTTTACGATCTTCTTGATCTCTTCACCCGAGCATCTTCGCACTGTGAATATGCCTTTCTTTGTAAGGTAATGCATCCCTGTATCATCTATGCCTTTTTCCGTGAATACGACATTGGCTCCGCTTTTTGCAAGTGCTTCAACCCTCTCTTCAACAAGCCTGCTTTCCTCAAGCCGCGCCTCAGAAAGCATATCTGAAGAGGTTATATGGATCTTTGATGCAGTCTTTGTTTTCTCAACTTCTATGCCTGTGTCAAGAACTGCTATTTTTGCCTTCTCGACTCTCTTTGGCATGTTCTTGTGCGCCCTTGCCTTATCGATCACGACGCCGTGGATGAACTTTGTATCTTTTATACTGCCACCCCGCTGGTGAATGATGTTGATGTTCTCTTTTACGTTCACCCTGCCGCTTTCTTTGATCGAAAGGGCGGTTTTCACGCACAGCTCGACCAGCGGTTCAAGAGACATGTCTGCGCTTTTTCCCGTGAGCGCCGTCCTTGCGATATTTTCAAGAACGTCATCTTTTGCTTCTATTGCAAGTTCATCCAGGATCTCAAGAGCTTTTACCTGGGCAAGACTGTAACCCTTTGTGATAACTGTTGGATGGACATTCCTTTCTACAAGGATACGCGCTTTGTTCAATAGTTCCCCTGCAAGAACCACGGCGCTTGTCGTTCCGTCCCCGGCTTTATCTTCCTGGGTGCGTGCGATCTCTACCATCATTTTTGCAGCAGGATGTGTTATGTCCATCTCCCGCAAGATCGAGGCCCCGTCGTTGGTGATCACCATGTCACCGATCGGATTAACAAGCATCTTATCCATGCCCTTAGGGCCAAGAGTGGTCCTTACCGCGTCTGCGATCGCTTTTGCTGCTGTGATATTGTATCCGAGGGCTTCCCTGCCCTGGGTTCTTGTTTTGTCTTTGTCTAATATAATGATAGGCTGTCCGCTTAATTGTCCTGCCATAATGAATTACCTCCAGGCTTAAAGATGATTCTAAGTGTTTGTGGTTCTATAAATAATTTGCGTGAGGTATGCCAGTGCGCAGGTTAAA
>JAHIHJ010000075.1 GCA_018899795.1 Methanobacteriota archaeon | reverse complement strand
TTTAAGCAGTTGATGATGTCAGGCGGACTTGACCGCATATTCGAGATCGGCCCGATATTCAGGGCTGAAGAGCACGATACCAGAAAACACCTTAATGAGGCGACATCAATTGATATTGAAGCAAGTTACATAGATAATGAGGACGTAATGGTCATACTTGAGAACCTCATCAAACATGTATATTCAACTGTAGCGGAAAAAGGTTCAAAATACCTTGGAACGCTCGGCGTGGAACTTGCTATTCCCAAAACTCCATTCCGGCGCATTACATACGATGAGGCAATAAAGATCGCCCGCGACAACGGCGAAAAGATAGAATGGGGCGACGACCTGTCCACAGAATCCGAGCACTCCATCGGTAAAACGATAGGAGAGCATTATTTCATCACTGACTGGCCCACTAAAATAAAACCATTCTATGCCATGCCCTACGAGAACAAACCAGAGATCTGCAGGGCTTTTGACATGATGCACCCGCGCATGGAATTGTCATCCGGGGCGCAGCGCGTGCATTCGTATGAATTACTGCGGCAGAGGATCAAAGATCAGGGTCTGAACCCTGACGGATTTGAATTCTATCTCAAGGCGTTCAGGTACGGCATGCCGCCGCATTCAGGATGGGGCGTTGGCGCAGAGAGGCTTCTCATGACAATGCTTGGCATCGAGAACATACGCGAAGTAGTACTGTTCCCCAGGGACAGGAAGAGGCTGTCCCCATAAAATATTTAACTTAATACGATATGTGTAATGTGCAAAAAGTCATGAGAGACAAAAAGTTATTTGACAATTTTTGCCATTTACACTATGAGGGATTTACAGATGAGCGCCGAAAGGGATATTATTATTGAAAGGCTCGAGCAGAAACTTGCTGCAAAGGACAGGGAGTTCGAACAGATGCAGGAGTCGCTGCGTGAGACCATTTTCGCAGAAATTGAAAAAAGGTTCGCAGATAAGATAAATCTCAGGGAATCAACCCTTGATGATATCAGGATGAAATTCGCTGATAAAGTAAATGAGATACTGGAGATGAATAAATCGCTTCGCGACTCGGTGCTTGAGCAGCGGACAGCAAGATCAGATGCGATCATCGAAACAGAAGAACGAATGAACAGGCTTGAACGGCGTCTTGTGGAGATTAACAGCGCTTATGAAGGAGTAATGAAGGAACTGCTTGACCAGAAGTCCATAATCCAGGAAATCAAGCCCAGGAAAACGGGCAGGGAAGAACCAGCGGCAAGACCTGAGATCAGATCAAAGGAAGAAACTGTGTCCGCAACGAACAGGCTGCTTGAAAAGTTCAAGACTGAGGCAAAACCCGTGGAAGCGGTCAAAGAAAAACCTAAACCCAAAGGTGAATACATAATTGCTGAAAATTATGTGCCTAAGGATAAAAGAAAACAGCAGGTCGTTATAGAAGCTGAAGAAAAAATGATCGTATCTGACGATAATGCAGAAAAGAATGAAAATTTTAAAAAACCGGTAGTCAAGAGGAGTGAAAGGGTAAGTGAAGGGGTTGAGATATATGAAACCCCGAAAAGAGGCAGATAGTGCACATCAAAGAGATCGAACTCCAGAATTTCAAATCCTTCGGTAAAAAAGTAAAGATCCCCTTCTTTGATGATTTCACGACCATATCAGGTCCGAACGGCAGCGGGAAGTCCAATATAATTGATGGCATCCTCTTCTGCCTTGGTCTTTCGAATTCAAGGATCATGAGGGCTGAGAAACTTACTGACCTGATATTTAATTCAGATAGCGGCAGGAAGAATTTTGCCCAGGTGACCATTCGCTTTGATAACTCAGACCGCGAGATGCCTGTGGATTCTGATGAGATAGTGATCACACGAAAACTCAGGCAGACCGAATCCGGATATTACAGTTACTATTATTTCAACGATACGCCCGCAAGTTTGACCGAAGTTCATAATCATCTATCCAGAGCCAGGATAACCCCTGAAGCCTACAATGTCGTGATGCAGGGCGATGTCACCCACATAATAGAAATGACGTCAACAGAAAGGCGTAAGATCATCGATGAGATGGCAGGGGTGGCTGAATTCGATGAAAAGAAAGACCAGGCTCACAATGAACTTGAAATCGTTAGAGAAAGGGTGGAACGGGTGGATATCATCCTGGGCGAAGTAGATGAACAGCTTGCCAGGCTCCAGCAGGAACGCGACCAGGCACTCAAATACCAGGCGCTTCGGGACGAAAAGCGAAAGTATGAAGGATATGTCCTGCTTGCCAGGTTAAAGGATGCGAAAAGAGAACTGGATAAACTCGCAGGTGAACTGCAGGATAAGGAAAATAAAAAACGGGCGCTTGAAAAACAACTGGAAGAACGCAGGCAAAAGGTCAGGGAGATAGAGGACAGGTTAACAGAGCTCAATTCACTGATACTTGAGAAAGGTGAGGGTGAGCAGATAGCCCTTAAGAAAGAGATGGAATTCATAAAAGGCGAGATATCGCGCTGCAACAGCACTATTGAGCTTTCTGAAAATGAAATAACCGATATCGAGTCGCAAAGAAGAAAAATTTTCCTGGATATAGATGCCACACAGGCTAAGGTCGCAGAATTTTCTGAAAAAATAAAAGAAGAGACAAAGAGAAAGGAAACGCTTGCAGCAGAATGTGAAGACCGGAAAACAAAGCTTCTCGTGATACGCAGCAAGATAGCGGAAGTGGACACTGAATTCGCAGAAACGCGGGACAGGCTCGCGGAAGCAAAACATGCTCTTGAGACGTTCAGGAATGAAAAGAACGAGTTTATGCGTGAAGAGGACAGGCTGCTTGACGCTATCAGGCGCAACTCGTCAGAAGTCCGCGACATGGAAATTGAGATCGAGACATCTGTGTCAAAGATAAGTTCAACTGATATTGATACGGAAAATGTGAAAGCGCAGATAGAGGAAATTAATAAAAATAAGAAGGAACAAACAAAGGATTCATTTGACCTTGAGAGGAACAGGTCAGAAATAAAAAGCGTGGTATCTGACCTTGAAAATACCCTGCGCGGATTGCATCAGGATTATGCCAGGTCTGAAACGCGCATAAAAGCTGCTGCTGAACTGAGTTATAGCGAACCTGTAGAATCTGTCCTTCGGGCAAAGAAGAACAGGGAACTGCCAGGCATATACGGAACTATAGCTGAACTCGGTAAAGTGGATACGAAATACTCGGTGGCGCTTGAGATAGCTGCAGGGGCGAGGATGCAGTCTGTTGTGGTGGAAAATGATGAGGATGCTGCCAGGGCGATAAAATATCTGAAAGATCACAGGTCAGGCAGAGTGACATTCCTGCCTCTCAATAAGATGGAGACCATGTCCCCTCTTCAAAAAGGAAAAAAGGAAGGGTTCATAGATTATGCCATAAACCTTGTTGATTTTGATAATAAGCTGGCGCCAGCGTTCTGGTATGTTTTCAGGGATACGATGGTCATGGAAGACCTGGAGACCGCACGGCGTCTCATGGGTAGCAAACGGCTGGTCACCCTCGAAGGTGAATTGTTAGAGAAGGGGGGCGCGATGACCGGGGGCACGATAAGATCAAAGCTCTCTTTTGCAAGCGGGGAAGAGGAGAACCTGAAAAAAGTCGCCGAGCAGATAGCTGAATTCGATGGAAGACGCAAATCCGCTATGAATAAAATGGAAAAAGTTGAAGATCATATTGCTTCCATCAGGGCGGAATCTGCGAAATTCGATAATGAAATAACAAGGTTTACGATACAGCTGGATGAAATAAAGAGCCGCGGCACACGGCTGGCAGAAGTAATAGAGGCAAGGAAAAAACAGATAACAGAGCTTGAAGAAGCCCGTGTTGGGATAAAGAAGAACATGGATAAGCTTGAAGCGAAAAAATGCGCAAAAGATGAAGAGATAAATGTGCTTTTAGAGAATATAGGGAAGATCGAATCACTCCTGAAAGGTTCACAGGTTCCTGAATTGAGCAGCATTGCAACAGGCATCGAGGAAGAGATAGACAGGCTTGAAGGAAGGCAGAGAGATATCGAATCTGTGATCAATGCAGTAACTCTGGATATGAAATATGCGAGGACCAGGATAGATGAGTTCAAATCCCGTCTTTCAGAGCTTGATACAAAGAGAGATAGCCATCGCGCAAAAATAAATGAACTGAAAATACGGTTAAAAGAACTTGACAGCCAGCTCAATGCCAGGAACCTGAGAGAGAAAGAAATAGGAGGAGAACTGCTTGAACTTCAAAACAACAGGTCAAAGCTCCAGCAGGAACTGGCATCCGTAAAGCACGGGCTTGAGGATGTACTCCGGGTGAATAATGAAATGGAGAGAAACCTGCTGGCTCTTAATTCTACAAAAGAAGCACTCACAGAGCAGATCATCGCACTTGATAATGAAATAGCAGAGCGCGGATTGAATCGGGATGAAGAGGTGCCATCCTCTGAATCCATAGCGGCAAGGATCTCGGCGCTTACACGGGCGATGGAGAAACTTGAGCCTGTGAACATGAGGGCAATCGATGAGTACAGTGAGGTGGAGAACAGGCAGAAAGACCTGAAGTCACGCCGCGATATCCTGTCCCGCGAGAGAGAGGAAATAATGATCAGGATAAAGAAATATGAAGAAATGAAAAAAGAGGCTTTCATGAACAGTTTCAACGGGGTTAACGAGCAGTTCAAACAGGTGTTCCATGAGTTATCTGACGGGAGCGGCGAACTGTTCCTTGAAAATCCCGACGAGCCTTTTTCAGGAGGGATGACCATAAAGGCGCAGCCCTCGGAGAAGACGCTGCAGCGCCTTGAGGCTATGTCAGGAGGTGAAAAAAGCCTGACAGCACTGTCGCTCTTATTCGCGATACAGCAATACAGGCCAGCCCCTTTCTATGCTTTTGACGAGATAGACATGTTCCTTGACGGCGTGAATGCCGAGAAAGTGGCAAGGCGCATCAAGAACGCTGCAGGCAATGCTCAATTCATCGTGGTTTCACTCAGGAAGCCAATGATAGAGGCTGCAAAGAGGACCATAGGCGTGTCGATGCAGGAGAGCAACATATCGAGCGTCACAGGTATCCAGATGAACTGAACCAAAACATATAATTCATATTGGGAAATATAGACGAATATGGTAGACAAGAAAGAGATCCAGGATGTCAGGTCTGAAGTGATGGCAGTAATTCTGAACATCAGTAAGAGTCTGGCAAAAGATAAGTTGGGGGCTCTTTTTGTTATTGCAGACCGCGGGAGGATAACCGGCAACTATCGTCCCCATTACCCACAGCTTCAATTCACAGGTAATATCCTCAGTAAAGGAATGGACTCGGTCGTGGAAAAACTTGCCACACTTGACGGGGCAGTGATCTTCACACCTGACGGAGTGCTGTTAGCGTACGGCTCCAGGATATTGAAGTCAGAAACTCTTTTAGGTTACGGGACAAAGCATGCTGCAGCCAAAGGGATAACCTCTTTTGATAAGAGCGCCACCGCCGTACTGGTTTCTGAAGAGAGCGGCTGGATAAAGGTCTTCCAAAAGGGTGAGATAGTGCTTGAGACCGATTCTGTGGATATAGAGCCGTCAACCCTCGAAAAAATATCAAGTTTTCTTACGAATAAAGACATGGCGCTCCTTGCAAGCGCAGGGATAGCGGCAGCGGCAGGATTTGCTCCGGCTGTACTGATAGTAGGCGGAGCTTACATGGTGGTAAAAACAGCGGGCGAAGTTATATCTTCTACCTTTAAGAAGGAAAAGAACAGATAATATGATCCATTTCACTAAACTTCACGGAAACGGGAACGACTTCATACTTATTGATGAATATAATCGTGAGGTTATCCCGGAAGCTAAAAGATCTACTTTTGCGGTAAAATACTGCGACCGCCGCTTCGGGATAGGGGCAGACGGCGTCCTGTATCTTGGAATTTCTAATAAAGCAGATATCAGGATGAAGATCTTCAATGCAGACGGTAGCGAGGCTGAGATGTGCGGGAACGGGATTCGCTGTATTGTAAAGTATGCGCTCGATAAGGGTTATATAAAAGAGAGAGCCAGGGTAGAGACCCTTGCTGGTGTGCTTTCCATAACTTCGCGTGTGGAGGAAGGAACCTGGATAAAGGTAAATATGGGTAAACCTGAATTTGCACGGGAAAAACTTCCGGCAAAAGGGACAGGCGAATTCCTTAAAGTGAGCCTGCACGGGTATGAGGTTTCTGCAGTCAATACAGGTGTTCCCCATGCAGTTATTTTCGTGGATTCACTGGATGACAGGCTTATGGCTGATGCCCCGAATATCCGTTATGACCCTGTATTCCCTAAGGGGACGAATGTGAATTTTGCGCGCGTGGATTCAAAGAACGAGATCACTGTACGCACGTATGAACGCGGTGTGGAAGGGGAGACGTTGAGCTGCGGCACGGGTTCTGTGGCATGCGCCGTGGTGGCGCGCAGGCTGGGAAAGACAGGCGACCAGGTTAAGGTAAACACTAAGGGCGGGGAGCTTGTGATCACCATAAAGGATGATGCTGCTTTTATGGAGGGACGGGCTGAGCGGGTTTTTGATGGGATGATATAAATATTATAATTGCATCTTTAATCATGTATGGAATTGAAGGAAATCAGAAAAAAAGTGAAAGAAACAACTGAAAAAGAGCTGATCAGGGAAGCGCTCAGAGCAAGGAGGTTTTCAGGTGCAGATACTCTTCGCCAGGGTATGAACCTGATAGATTTTGCCCTGCGGGTAAGAAGGGGGCGGCATGAGAACGATTGATGAAATTTTGAAGGTGGTATGCATTTTCCTTAATAACCATGACATTGATTATGTTATAGTCGGAGGATTTGCAGTCTTATTTTATGGAAATCCAAGAACAACCATGGATATCGATTATGTCATCCAGCTTGAGGATGAGAATATTCCCGTACTGATACAATTTTTAAAGGAAAACGGTTTTCATGCAGATGAATATGATATGCGCACTGCGAT
>JAHIHJ010000074.1 GCA_018899795.1 Methanobacteriota archaeon | reverse complement strand
TTCAGGCAACACAAATCTACATTTTTTTAGAAGTTTGGTGGAAGACTATAGATCAATTCATCTCGATTATTTGTTGCTAATTGACACTTGACAAGACAGTAGGAGGTTATTTCTGATTATGGTGCGTTCAAGCTCATAATCCCGAACAAATTTCTCGCCATTAATTTCAAAAGTTTCAAGGTCTTCCCTTATTACCTGTAATGGACTTGTGGTGGATTCATATATTTTCCCTCATTTTAAATTTCAATTTTGGATATCCATTGTTTTTATATAAACCCTTTTAGGGTGTAGGTAATTGACTTAAAATTTGTTCAGGTGGGTACACTTCTATTCCGAATTTCTTCTCTATTTTTTGTGCTGCATTACGAAAATGCTCACAACTGGCTACAATAATATCCACTTTTTCTTGAGTCGCATAAACTAAATGTATTGCATCTTTAAAAGGAATATCAAATTCCAGTGCAAACTCAGAAGCTTTTCTGAAAAATTCTAATTCAAAATACGTTGAACTAATTGCGATTTCGGGTTCATTGATAAAAGATAATCCTGGTTCGATACCTTTAGTCCATTTATCAAGGTCTTTCCAATTTCCATACTTTAAATCTTTGGATATCATAAAGGAAACTTGATGCCGATCAATAAGCCTATTGGATATTGTAGCTTTACCCTCAAAATCCACACGCAATAAATCATACTTCTCAAAGATGGGCATATCGAGGATTTTGGGATCAGGTGAGAGTTTAGCATATATTATTTTACATTTTGGAATTATTTCGTCTTTAATTATATTAACAACTTCATCCGGAGAATAGTGAAATCTCTTTCTGCTTGAAGCCGCAATAAATTCTCCAATTAAGTAAGGTGATATTCTGATTGGTTCTCCACTCCAACGTTTCCACAGTTCTGTTGCTTTTTCTATTTTTATTTTTTTACTTTCGTCGAGAAATTTTTCTCCATATACGTTAAGCGTACCATTCTTTATCTTCACTTTAAATTCATCGTTTCTCCCGTCATCGATTGTCAGATTTGCCTTGGACGCCTTGGTTTTTTCATTGTTAAGCCTGAGCGAAAGAGAGTTCTTATTAGTGGATACATTTATTGTCCTACCACCATCGGTTTCTTCAATGTTTTCACTTTTTATCCCATTTATGTTGTATTTATTTCTTAGAAACTTTATGAACTCACCCATATCTATTCCTTGAATTTCATCCCAGCTAAACAAATAATCTTCTTTTAAAAATATATCAACTATATGATCTGTATCAAAATACAGCTTTTTTAAATAAATATCCATACTCAAGCCCTCTCAATTATGATTATATCCCTCCGTTCTTCAATGGCATTAATGTTACATAGTTCATATTTCACCAAATTAGGCTCCAACTCTTGTAGATATTCCGCGTTGTTTTTCAAATGGTCTATTATTTCGTCATGGTTCATTTTATATTACCCAATCGCACGATACTTTTATTGTTTATATAGTTTACCATTTAAATATATTACCATTTTAACATAATCTATAAATATAGCAAAGTGATAATATAGGGGTATGCCATCAGTTCAGATAAATGAAAATGTATTGAACCGTTTACGAAATTTTGTAGCTTTAGAGTATGGGGGGAAAATATGGGGTAAAATCTCAGAAAATATAGAGATTGCTATTACAAATTACCTTGACATAAGAGAGGGATGTAGGAGGTTATTCATTTCAAATAAAAATGAGGACTATAAAGACTACTGCGAGCTAAAATATAATGGGCAACGTGGGAAGTCGCTCATTATGCTATCGCCCTTTAAAGGAACAAACCAACGAATAGTTATACCTGCAGAAGATGGGTATTGGATAAAATTGACGTTAAAGGACATAAGTGGAAATGAGATTCCAGATAATACTTCACTGCTTCCTTGTATAGAAATAGGGGAAACAAGAGGAAGTATACCATTGGATGAGTACAAATATGGTGAATTAAAAATGGAGACTGGAAAACTAAAGCGTCAAATCCATATAAAAAGAAATGAGAAGTTAGTAATATATATTGAAGAAGGTATTGAAAGAATTCAAAGTATTGATTTTGAATTTGCGGTAGATAAATGTGAAAAGTGACAAAATTCGGTATTGGAGAGCATAAAAGGTATTATTCCGCCGACTCCCTAGACAGAAGGTTTTGTACATCAATAGTTTTTCAGCAGGCATCGGACGGTATTTGACACCATTCAGTGCAAGAGGTATCAAGGGTCAAAACTGTCAGCAAAAATAATACCCCACCATATCAAGAATAACTAATTCAACTCCACCCTCTCGCCCGTCACCATGAAAACCACACTCTCACACAGATTCGTTATGTGATCCCCTATCCTCTCAAGATACCTTGCAACAAAAGTCAGATGCTGTGCGCCAGTTATCTTTTTCGGATCCTCGATCATGTAGGAAATCAGTTCTCTTCTTACCTGGTCAAAGAGCATATCAATTTCATCATCCCGCTTCGCAACAGCCCTTGCAAGCTCAACATCCTTATTCTCAAAGGCGCTCATGGTATTTGCAAGCATTTGCTGACATATCTCCGCCATTCTTGGCAGGTCTATTAGTGGCTTTATAGGAGGCACATTAGCAGTCATTTTGGTAATAACCGCTACTTCCAATGCAAGATCGCCCATCCTTTCAAGGTCTATGGACATTTTTAATACCGAGATTATAAGCCTCAGATCCCGCGCCATGGGCTGCTGGAGGGCAAGAAGGCGCATACAGTTCTCCTCAATGCTGTGATCAAGGGCATCGATCTCATTATCCATGTCAATGACCTTCTGAGCCAGCTCAACATCGCGATTTTTAAGGGAGAGTACAGCCTCTCCAATCATCATGCCTACACGGCTTCCCATGTTAAGTATTTCTTCCTTCAATTTGTGAAGGTCTTTGTGATACGCTTCCCGGACCATATTATCCAAACCTCCCGATTATGTAATCTTCTGTACTCTTTTCCTTTGGCTTCTTAAATATCTGATTTGTTTCTCCAAACTCTATCAGCTTTCCATAAAGAAAATAGGCAGTGTGGTCGCTTACCCTTGCAGCCTGCTGCATGTTATGCGTGACTATTACTAAAGTATATTCCTTCTTTAACTCCAGCATCAAATCCTCTATCTTGCTTGTGGAAATCGGATCAAGTGCAGAGCACGGCTCATCGAACAGTATTATCTCCGGCTTTACTGCAAGAGCCCTTGCAATGCATAATCTTTGCTGCTGTCCTCCGCTCAATTCCAGGGCATTATCATTTAACCTGTCCTTGACCTCGTCCCAGAGCGCTGCTTTTTTCAAACTCTCCTCAACTATTATATCAAGCTTGTTTTCATTAATTCCATGAATTTTCGGTCCATAGGCTACGTTTTCGTAAATGCTCTTAGGAAATGGATTTGGCTTCTGGAACACCATGCCAACGTTTTTTCTCAGTTCAACAGGGTCTTCTTTATTTATTTCCTTCCCGAATATCAGAATTTCGCCCTCTGTCCTGAAATTCTCAATAAGATCATTCATCCGATTCAGGCATCTTATGAACGTGGACTTCCCGCAGCCGCTCGGACCTATTATTGCAGTTATCTTGTTTTCCTCGATACCCATGCTCACGTTTTCCAACGCCTGCTTGCTGCCATACCATGTGCTTAAACTATTAGTCTGAATAGCTGTTACCATTTTATGTACCTCTGGTATTTGTTTCTAATTATTATGGCTGCTGCGTTCATCGCTATAAGCAATCCCAGAAGCACAAGTATCCCTGCTGCAGCTAAGTATTGAAACTCCACTTTAGGTCTTGAAGCCCAGTTGAAAATCTGGATCGGTAAAGCGGTGAAAGGGTCAAAAGGACTCTCTGGCGTGAAGGCTATGAAAGTTAATGCGCCAATCATGATAAGAGGCGCTGCTTCGCCCATTGCCCTTGAAAGAGCAAGTATGTTTCCTGTGAGTATCCCGGGCAAAGCTGCAGGCAGGACATGATGCTTGATAGTCTGCCACTTTGTTGCCCCAAGAGCATAGGAGGCTTCTCTTATGGAAGATGGCACAGCCCTGATCGCTTCCTGGCTTGAGATTATTATTATAGGGAGAATGAGTAGAGCCATTGTTAAAGCGCCTGCTAAGACGCTTCTTCCAAGAGCCATTCCTCTCACGAATAGCGCAAGACCAAGAATGCCGTAAACAATGCTCGGCACTCCTGCGAGGTTGGAGATGTTTATCTCTATTATCCTTGTGAACTTATTTCTTCCTGCGTATTCTTCCAGGTATATCGCTGCTCCTACGCCAAGAGGTATTGAAATTAAAGCTGTGAGGAGCATGAGCCATATCGAGCCCCAGAGAGCGGATTTTATGCCTGCCTGCTCCGGGAAGCGCGATGGAAAGCTGTCCAGGAATTTAATGCTGAGCCAGCCTGCGCCTTTATCCCATGCGTCCCACAGGAGCATTGCTAAAAGCAATAAAGCTATGACGGTAGCTGCAAGGCACAGGGATTCAAAGACCTTTCCTTTGATATATCTCACGAATAAACCTCCCTGTACCTCTCTTTTATCCACATGCTTGCGATGTTCATCACCAAAGTCATAACAAAAAGCACCATTCCGACAGCGAATATTGTCTTGTATTCAATGCTCCCGTGAGGCGTATCACCCATGCTCACCTGCACTATGTAAGCCGTCATTGTCTGGATGCTCTCGAAGAAATCCAGCGTCATTTTGGGAGTTGCGCCAGCGGCTAATGTAACAGCCATTGTCTCGCCCAAAGCCCTTGATATGGCAAGAATGAAAGAGGCAAGTATGCCTGAGAGCGCAGCAGGAACTACAATCTTTGTGGATACCTCAAATTTTGTTGAACCAAGAGCATACGCGCCTTCTCTAAGAGCACGAGGCACTGAACGCATGGCATCTTCGCTTAAACTTGAGACCATTGGAAGGATCATGATGCCTACCACTATGGATGCCGAGGCTGCATTGAATATGTTTGCATCGGGCACTATTTCGCGAAGCAGAGGGGTTATGAAGCTTATAGCAAAATAACCGTACACCACAGTAGGTATACCAGCCAGTATCTCAAGCACCGGTTTCACCGTCTGGCGCACTTTTGCGCTGGCATATTCGCTCAGGTAAATTGCGCTGGCTATGCCCAGAGGAATAGCAATTACGGCTGCACCCACAGCAATCATGAGAGTGCCGTTTATCAAAGGAAGCACGCCGAAATGCTGGGGGCGGTAAGTGGGCGCCCATGTTGTGCCTGTGAGAAAATCAAGTATCGGAACTTCCTCAAAAAATGAGAGGGTCTCGAAAATGAGGACAAGGACTATTCCAAGGGTGGTTAAAATAGAGACAAGGGCACAGAGGAAGAGGGATTTTTCAATAGCAAACTCCCTGATTCTCTGCATCCTCTGTCTATCCAACTTTATACCTCAAGGAACTAACTGAATACTTTACATATATTACTTGCGTTTTCATCTCGCTCTGCTTAATCCCTCTTCATACACCGAGTCCGGCATCTTCACATAGCCCACCTGCGACACAAGCTCTTTTCCCTGGGCGAGATAATATTTTACGAACTCTTTGATTTCAGGACGTTTCATGGATTCTTTATTCACATAAATGAAGAGCGGTCTTGATAATGGTTTGTATGTGCCGTCGTTGATTGTTTGCTCGGATGGAAGAACCTGCCCTTTACCGCTGTCTATTGCCACCAGTTTCAACTTGCCCGGATTTTCAACATAGTATGCGTAGCCGAAGTATCCAAGGGCATATTTTTCACCTGCAATAGCCTGCACCAGCATATTATCGTCCGCGCTTGCCG
>JAHIHJ010000073.1 GCA_018899795.1 Methanobacteriota archaeon | reverse complement strand
GTAGCAGCGGAAATGATGGGACAGGATTACGGTCTTGGTAGCTTTATTCTCAATTCCTCTACAGTCCTGCGCATGGACAGGGTAGTTGTCGGGATGATAACCATAGGTTTCCTTGGTTTCCTTATGGACAGGATATTCAAAGGGCTTGAATCCTCTCTTTTATCATGGAGGGGGCGGTAATGCTTATCCTGAAAAATGTTACTCGAACCTTTATTTCAAAGGAAAATAACATCAATGCGCTTGAAAAGGTGAACCTTGAGGTCAAAGATAAGGAGTTCATCTGCATCCTGGGTCCATCCGGTTGCGGCAAGACCACGTTGCTGCGCATTATTGCAGGACTGGATAAACCAACTGCCGGAGAAGTCCTGTTAGACGACATCAGGGTGGATAAGCCAGGACAGGACAGGGGCATGGTCTTCCAGGATTATTCACTGTTCCCCTGGAGAACCGTGATCGACAATATTGCGTTCGGGCTGGAAGTGCTTGGAGTGGATAAAAAAGAGAGGTACGAGAGCGCCCGTGAATACCTGGAACTGCTTGACCTTGAGAAGTTCGAGAATAGTTTTCCGTATGAGCTTTCCGGAGGTATGCGGCAGAGAATAGCCATCGTTCGCGCGCTTATCAATAACCCTAAACTTTTACTGATGGATGAGCCTTTCGGGGCGCTTGATGCCCAGACGCGCAATATCATGCAGGCTGAACTGCTTCGCATCTGGGAGAAAAAACATAAGACCATCTTATTCGTCACGCACAGCGTGGATGAGGCAGTTTATCTTGCTGACAGGATAGTTGTGATGTCAGCTAGACCCGGGACGATAAAAGAGATCTTCAATATAGACCTTCCCCATCCCAGGATACGGACCAGCCAGGAAGCTAACCTTATAAGGGACAGGATATTGAAATCGCTGGGTACTGAGATGGAACATGCCAAAAAATAAACCTGAGAGAATTGTCAATAATTGCTCCAATAAATAGTAGCGGTTTTTTGACCCAGAAGGATATCGTGAGGCAGAGCTATCTTCCCGCAAGAACAGTCAGGTACGCCCTGAACAGGCTGAAGGAAGAAAATGTATTCGGGAGCGGTTCTATTTCCATGATGCTCGCCAGAGCCTGTACGGGCTGAATGGCAGTGTTCCGGGGGTGGTGAACGTATAATTTTCCTCACATCCTTATTTTTGGACTGCTACTAATCGCTTTCAATGCAATTTCAATGATAGCCAGGGTGGCTGAGAGGCTACGCAATCGCCTGCAGAGCGATTCCATTCCGGTTCGAGTCTGGATACTGGCTTGTCTTAACATATACCGTTTTTCTATCTGTAGAGACCGTAAATATCTTATTAATAACGCCTGAATTTATCGATATTTACACCGTAATTCACCAAAATCCCCAGGACAAAACCCAGGGCAGGGTTGGTTGCGATGCTAATAACAGCAACAATAACTACAACACTCATTTCTTTCTTCTTTGCATCTTTGAAAACACCTGCAAGTTCAAAACCACTGTAAAACAACAAACATCCAAGTACAGCACCAGGTATTATTTTGAGAAGTTCCAGTCCGCTCTCTCCAAAGAATAATCCTGTAAATAAGAAAAAAGTCCCCAGCATCACAGGAGCAATTGCGTGCCTTGCGCCGAATTTGTAGTGCGCTGCAACGCCTCCGCTTCCATGACACATGGGCATGCCGCCGAGAGTACCTGAAAATAAATTGGCAATACCCATAGATAACGACAGATTCCCGGCAGTTACTCTCTTATGGGAAGGATAGAGTTTACTTGAAAGTGCTGAGGTTGCAATGACTGCATTTGTCAGAGTTAGAGGTATCTGGATCATGATGAAAGTCAGTATGTTCGCACTGAATAGATCGGCAATCACAGGCAATTTGATCTCAGGCAAGTAGAATCCTGGAACTATAGCAGGAAATCCATTGATCAGACCGGTTGCATATCCAGACAGGATGCCAAGGATCAGGGCAATGATCGCAGCCGGAAACCGGCTATTTTGAAAAATCAAAAACATCATGACAAGTAAGATCAATCCCAACAGTGGCTGCTGCATAATGAATTTGATCCCAAGTAAAGCGAGGGAAATACCAAGACCGGTCTGTATCCCGATAGATACGCTTCCCGGGGTATGTTTAACCAGCCATTTTATCGCACCAGTAGCCCACAGTACTACAAGTATGACTCCGATAGCAACCGAAGCGGCAGCGATCGCATCTGGAGTCAACTCATAGGACAAAGCATAAGCTGAAGCCGCTTTCATAGGCTGGACTGCCATTGGCATACGGTAAAATAAGCCAGAAGATACGTAAAATAAACCAAAGGTACTAAAAACACTCGATGGAGACAGGTGGTTGATAGAGATCGCGCCGATAACATACGGAAGGAATGTCCCAAGATCGCCCAGGGCGCCGGAAGCTTCTAAGAATAAGGATCTCAATCTATCTATTGGTTTCATTCACGTCCTCAGTATTTACCAGTTGAACTCATTTTTTTGCCACTGCAAAGATCGTGTTATACACGTTCTCAATTCCTTTCGGTGTTCTCTTTTTTCCAAGCTCCTTCATAATATCGGCTTTCACCGACTCCCTCAGATTTACTGGCACATTGTTTAAGAAATTTCCAAATAAGCTTGCTTCCACATATTCGAGGCATTTAAGAGGAGACTCAAAATACCTGGGATCTTTTTCGCAGTTTATTTCACTTATCCTGAAGCCGGC
>JAHIHJ010000072.1 GCA_018899795.1 Methanobacteriota archaeon | reverse complement strand
TTTTAAGATGATTTTTTAGAAGCTGAAGTTTTTGCTCCTCTGAAAGCCCTTTTATTCTTGTGTATTTTTCTTTTTCCCCTATAGAAGATAATGTTTCATTAGTAAGCTGATAATACGTCCCCCTTCCTGCACCAATACGTTCAATAAATACTCCTTCCATTGAGTTCAAGAATTCAGACGTCTCTCTTTGAGTTCTCTGAAGTAAAATCGAGGCTTCGGTTGTCGAAATTTTATCATTTCGTCTTAAATGGTGCAGCACTATTAATTCTTCAAGCTTCCAGCCATGACCTTCTCGGGCTTTTCTTCCTACGAATTTTGCCATTGCTTCGTCAAAAGCACCATTTCTGATTATAACCTGAACAGCCCCTTCTATTTCCGGATATTCAGGGGGCAATTTCCCATAGGAAAGAAGTCTGCGATACATCCTGTCCACCCCCAGACCTCCGCGGTTCACAGCCCCGATATGCTGGAATATTTCCGCTAAAAGAGGATTGCGTCTTACTGGTGGATGTGTCAGAATGTTATTTGGGGTTACGCCACCAATGAAAGATCCGGGGTTTGAGATATCAATTCGATCAGAAAACACTCTTACATATGTTGAATCCGGCAGGGTATAGTCTCTATGAACGACGGCATTTAACAGAGCTTCCCTCACAACATCTTCCGGAAAGCTGGGTACAGGCGTTTCCAGGAAGGCATCTTTGATCGTGTGAACCTGATTATAAGGTTCGATCAGGTTCCATATTTTTTCTATTGTTTTGAGAAGAGGCATCTTCATGTAGGCACTCTGCACAGGGTCAACATCGCTCTTTTCAAATCTGAAATAGATGATCTCATTTTGTGGCAGGAATTTCTTCAATACCTGTTCTTTTGCAAGTAAAAGCAAACCAGCTATAGTGGGACGATCAGTACCTTCAATTTCCCGGATTATCCCCAGAGATTTTAAAAGGTCTACATCTTTTAGCTCAAGAATTTCCGACTTTGGATTGTATCTTTCAAGCCAGTTCCTAAGTCTTGATATCTCAAGTGGATCGAATGAGTCGATTCCAGCATCGAATAGGTATCCAGCCGTGTAATCATACCCTTTTTCAACTTTCAGGCTCGTTTCATCTTCAGGATAGAGAATCCTGTTTTCTTTTCCGATCCTTTTGTGTTTAACACCGGATGAGGCTGAGTGGATTCTTGGGCTTTTTGGCACATTGACCGCAAGAACAATTCCTTCAGGCAGCGTGATTTCCTCTATTTCTATGATTATTGGAGGTCTGGTACCGTCAAAAACCATTCTTCTCATTTCTTCAATGTCATAGTTCTTACAGCCAGTTATGGCTTTAGAACCCGCGATGTCATCTTCGATCCCTAACAGAAGGGTGCCGCCTTCGGAGTTTGCAAATGCTACTGAGTATTCTTTTAAAAGGCTTGCAAGTTTCTTTTTCTGGTTTTCTTCCAGGGAGCTTGCCGGATACCTTTTGACGTCTAAGTGAAGGTCTTCAAAGTTCTTTGCAGGTGTGCCTTTTTGTATTTTGTCGATGATTTCGAGAATCTTAGAACTCATTTTCATTTACCACCAAGCATTTTCCCAACATATTTTCCATTCTCCTGCACAATAATATGATGCTCCATTAATCATTGTTTTGAATCTGATCGATCAACTCCTTACGTCTTATACCTGCAAATAAGTTTGTAATGGCATTGTCCACAAAATCTCCCGAATGAATTTCTGGAAACGCTCATTGATAAGCTCGGCGCAGAATGAGTGGAAAGTTTTAACGATCACTTCCTTTCCTTGAAGGAGCTTCTCGACCTTTTCGCGCATGTTCCTTGCAGCTTCTTTGGAGAAGGTGAGCGCGAGGATCTGAGAGGGGTCGATGTTTTCTTTTTCGACCATATATGCAATCTTCGCTGTGATGGTCGTAGTCTTGCCTGTACCTGCGCCTGCGAGGATCAGTTGGGGGGACTGGGTGTGTTTGATTGAGGAGAGCTGGCGGGATTTGTCAAAGCATAATGGTTTAATCAGTTGAGAATTTCGAATTACCTAATCATACCGAAATATTTAATACTTAATAACTATATTTAGTATATCATGGCATCATTCATAGATTTTGCATTTAGAGAAGAGTATGAACGAGTAAGGATTTTGGGAGATAAGCTATCCGAGATAGACTCATTGATCAACTGGGAAGCCTTTCGACCGATAGTGAAAGATATGTATGATAATAATACCGAGAAAGGTGGACGTCCAAACATCGATGAAATCATTATGATAAAAATCTTGATTTTACAAGAGTGGCATGGCTTATCTGATCCTGAACTTGAAAGACAGATCACAGACAGGATATCCTTTCGTAAGTTCTTGGGCTTCCCTGATACCATACCAGATTACTCAACCGTATGGATTTTTAGAGAACGGTTAAGTAAATCAGGTAAAGAAAGGAGTTATCCAGGATGCTACATTCATAACCTCAGACCCCGGACATGCAAAAGCGGATAAACCACGTG
>JAHIHJ010000071.1 GCA_018899795.1 Methanobacteriota archaeon | reverse complement strand
GATCGTTTCCTGAACGACATTTTTTACCTGTTCCCTGTTGGAAACGTCAAGCCTGGCAAAGAACGCCTCGCCCCCGTTCTGCCTGATCTCGTTTGCAGTTTCCTCCCCCCCTTTCTCATTCACATCCGCTACAACTACTTTTGCCCCTTCCCTGCCGAACAGCAGCGCCGTCCCTCTGCCAATACCGCTTCCTGCGCCTGTGATAATAGTTACTTTGTCTTTGACCCTCATCTGTTAACCAGCTCCAGTCTTAGATATATTATTGTGTTTGCCCGGGCTCCCTGCGTTTTCAGGAAGCGACCTGTTCTTTAACCATCCAGCGATCTTTGGACACACCTCGCCCTGCGATTTTGAGCCCACGAACATGCCAATATGTCCTGTAGGGAACACAAGCGTCTCCTTTTCAGTACTGGCGACCGCATCTGCTATCGGGCGGCTTGCATCGTTAGGCACAAGATGATCGAACTGCGCCATGACATTGAGCAGCGGCATTGTCACGTTCTTAAGATCTATCCTCTTGCCGCCTATCTCCATTTTGTTCTGGATAAGGAGATTTTTCTGGTAGCAGTCTTTAATGAACTGCCTGAACGCCTCGCCAGCCTGACCAGGACTGTCAAATATCCATTTTTCCATCCGCATGAAATTCTTCAAGGTCTCTTCATTGCGAAGTGAGCATGCCGAATCTTCAGGTTCGCACTGCATCCTGTCAAACAGACCCACATATTTATCGATCATCAGCCTGAACGGGTCAAGGAGCAGGAATCCGGAATTCAGGATATCCCCCGGGATTATCCCATAGCAGTCCACTATCTTATCCACATCGATCTTCTTTGCCCATATGTGAAGCAGCGCTTTATCCGTATCAAAATTCAGGGGAGCTACGAACGTGATGAGATTTTTCACCTTTTCGGGGTATAGCGAAGAATACATCAGGGAAAACGTTCCACCCTGGCACACTCCCATAAGCGTTATCTTATCAAATCCTGAATTCTTCCTGATATGCTCAACTGCATTATTCAGATACCCGTTCACATAATCGTCCAATGTGAGATACCTGTCCATGCCGCTTGGATATCCCCAGTCTATGGCATATACATCATAACCCTGGTCAAGAAGATATTTTATTATGCTTTTATCGGGTTGGAGATCAAGGATATAGAACCTGTTCACGAGCGCATATACTATGAGTATGGGGACTGGATATTTCGTCCCTGTTGTCGGTTCATAATGGAGAAGTTTCATCTTGTCTTCGCTGTAGGCTATGCTGTGCGGGGTCGTGCCGACTGAGAAATCCTGGGGTTTCATGGACCGATCAAGGTTATTCGTGAACTTGATAGCATTTTCAACGGCATAATTATGCCATGAAAGAACCTCGTTTGTGAGCCATAACTGGTTCATAGAGCCCTCATTTGTGTTCAGGATGTTCGCCAAGTTTCTGGGATAATTCCTTGACTTTTTTCCGGAGATTATACAATTCTTTATTTATTTCATCGATGTCGGTCTTTGTGGGAAGGTTAGAAGGGACGAGCAGGTTCTCCTCAACCACGTCCCTGTTGTACTTCTGGACATCCGCAAAGATAGACATGAATTTTCCAATATCTGATGCAAAATGCTCAGACTTCAGGAATTCATTGAATATCCCGCTGTATGTTTCTATCCAGACATTGTACAGTTCTTTCGACCTCTCAGGACCTGTTTCGCTCTTCAAGTCGACAGTCTTATCCTGCATCTTGTTCATGGCTTCCATGGATAAAGTATTGAAATCCGATACTGAATCCATCCATGTCGCATAAAGATCGATAAAGAGCGAGAAACCCTTCATCCCCCGTTCATATTTCTCCCTGGAATCAAAATTGGGATATTCCATCTTAAACCCGGCTTTCTGCACCGAATGTCGACTTCGTCCACATCTTTGACCAGAGATCGCAGAATTCCTTATAAGCTTCAGGGTCTGCCGAGACGTTTGAGAGTTCTTTGCTCTTTTCAGACATTTTTTCAAGCGCAGATATCCATGACCTGTACATGTTCAGATAGATATTTACGCCCTGTGTGAAATTTTCGAACGTCTCTTTTGATGGTTTCATGGACTGTTCATCCACAATTTTGCTGTAATTATCCTGGTATGTCTTCACCCACATAGAATAGAATTCCTTATACTTTTCCGGAACAGCCCCCTGAGATATATCACTGGCTTTATCTGAGAGTTCTACCATGGACTCGATCCAGGGTTTGCATAACTTCATCCGGGAATCACTATACATCTTTAGAAACCCGGTGTAGTTCTCAGCCCATACATTAGAAATATCTTTTGACTGTTCGACAACGTTAAGTTTGGTTTTATCTTTCTCTTTCTTTACCATAATATTCACCCCGTTTTATAATTATAATAATAATCACACAGGTATATAAATTTTTGCGACTAATTGCAGGCCTAAGTATTACTATTTTATAATCCGCCCGGGATCGTTGGAAAAAAAGACAGATAAGTGGTTAGTTCGTAACCTCTCTTGCAGCTAAAAGTTCTTAGTTAGTAACCTCTCTTGCAGCTTCTCTTACAATATCACTTGCACTCAATATTCCGATGGGTCTGTGTGATGCTCCCACACCTCGCTCTGAGAAAACAAGCAGCCTGTGGATTGATTTTTCTCTCATTATTTTCGCCGCTTCGCCAAGCGTGCACATGGGTCTTATCATCTGTATGTTGGATGTCATTATGGACTCTGCAGTAGTATTTTCCCAGTTCTCTTTACCTATCACTTTAAGGATGTCCATATCAGAGATCACGCCAACTGCAACGCCGTCGTTGCCGATTACGGCGACTCCTGATAATCCCTGTTTGCTCAGCAATGATGCTATCTCTCTTACCTTTGCCGTAACAGGCACTGTGACAACTCCCCTTGTCATTATGTCTCTTAAAAGCCTATTTTCAAATCTATTCATGTTTTTCTCCTCCATTATAATGTATGGTTTGCTCAGTTAAATATTTAATCGCTAATGATTAATAATAATTATGTTAGCAAAAACGCATCAGGCTAAATAGGGTCTGGTATATATGGTATCTTATGTCCTATCGATATCTCGAAGATATTGCATGCGCAGACGCTGCTTTTGAAACCGCGGGCACCACGCTGGAAGAACTTTTCAGGGACGCTGCGACCGCCACCTTCGAGGTGATGACTGACACCAAAACAGTGAAGCCAGTTCTAACACGGAAAATCGTGATAGAAAATGAAACTGTGGATGGTCTGCTCATTGACTGGCTCTCTGAACTTGTGTTCCTTAAAGATTCCGAATCCCTCCTTTTCAGCGTATTTGATGTAAGCATCAGGAAGAACGAAATATATGTATTGAAAGCCGCGGCAAAGGGTGAAAAGATAGACCGTGGAAAGCACAGTCTAAGGTCTGATGTCAAGGCTGTAACATACCACCTGCTTGAGGTCAAAAAAACAGAAGATATCTGGACTGCAAGGGTCGTTCTGGATATCTGATATCAATTCATCGGCATATTTATTATATTAGAAGGTATCTTGAAGGCAGGAGAATTATAATGAAGGAACAAGTTGAAATACGCTCATTAAAAGAAGGAAGGTATATTCTTATCGATGACGAGCCCTGCGTTATCAAGAGCATGACACACTCAAAGACAGGGAAACACGGCTCTGCAAAATCCAGGATCGATGCTATTGGCATTTTTGACGGCACAAAACGGTCGATAATTGCCCCGGTTACTGAAAAGACCTATGTCCCCATCGTAGATCGGAAAAACGGGCAGGTCTTATCGATCAAGGGCGACGTAGCCCAGATAATGGACAATTCAGACTATTCCACGCTTGAAATTAAGATCCCCGAAGAACTTAAAGGAAAAGTCGAGGCTGGCAAAGATATTTCCTATCTGATCTCGATGGGAAAAATGAAAATCGATATGCGTATATAGATGCATAACACTCTTTTTGCAGACGCGAACTCTGATTATAATAAAGCCAGATATGTGATATGCGGGGTGCCATTTGACGGCACCTCAAGCTTCAGGCTTGGAAGCAGGCTCGCTCCGCAGGAGATGAGAGTTGCTTCTTACAATTTTGAAACATACAGCAGCTTTTTCGATGTCGATCTTTCTGACGTCCTGATCCACGATGCAGGAGACCTTGAGGTTGCCGCAACCATAGATGAGACGCTTGAAATGATAACGCCTGTCGCTGAAAAATATGTCAGGGACGGAAAGATCACCATCATGCTGGGCGGGGAACATTCCCTGACGTTCCCTTTTGTAAACGCATGTAAAAATAAATATCCTGATATTGGTTTCGTTGTGCTTGACGCGCATATGGACATGAGGGAGGAATTCGGGGGCGAGAAGAACAGCCATGCATGCATCTCAAGGCATGTGATCGAGAGCATTACCCGAAAATATGCATCAGTGGGCATCCGGAGCGGCGATCGTGAAGAATACGAATATGTCAGGGAAAACAATATCAAAGTGTTCTCTGCTGAAGATGTCATTTCAAAGGGAATAAAAAGCGTGATCGAGGATATTCGAAAAGATATCAGGGGTCCGATCTACCTCTCAGTGGATATGGACGCCATCGACCCTGCTTATGCCCCTGCTCTTGGTACACCTGAACCCTATGGAATAACGCCGCGCGACGTCAGGGAAGTGATCTCCAGTCTTGCGCCTCAGATAGTGGGTTTTGACCTTGTCGAAATAGCGCCGGAGTATGATTCAGGCGGGACCGCTCTTCTTGGCGCAAAGCTTGTGCGCGATTTTTTGGCTGCAAGCGCCCGTTCTCTGTGATATTATTTGATTATCATGTGAAAAAAGGGCTATTTTCGTCTATTAACTGCTTATTCAGGCGGAAAAATTATATATACTTTTATTTTCAATTATAAGTAATCGTAGATTTTAATTAAGAGGTGAAAATAAATGACACAACAGGTACCACCCGTTCTTCCACTTGCGCCGGTCGAGCGCATCATCAGAAAGGCAGGAGCGGACAGAGTGAGCGAAGGAGCAGGAATAGAACTTGCAAGAGTTCTTGAGGATTACGGCATAGATGTATCCCGCGAAGCCATAACACTGGCAAAACACGCAGGCAGGACAACGGTCAAGGATGATGACATCAGGCTTGCTGTGGCAAGGATAAAGAAAAGTTAGGGTTTAGATCAATTATTTCCTTTTTTTCCTGAGTTTTTACAGCATAGGCTTGAGTAATACCGCAATCCTTATATCACTTTACATCTATCGTAAAGTCAATGAACCTAAAGATTTGGATACCGGTATTACTTCTCCTGATCGTACTGTTTTCCGGATGTCTTGACACTCTTGTCCCCGACTCCGAAAAATTGAAGTTACAAAACCTTAAATTCCATACCAACCTCACGACCGCCCTGGAAGTTTCCAATACAACGGACGAGCCTTTGTTCGTATATTTCCGGTCTGAGACCTGCGGCTGGTGCAAGAAATTCGAAGAGGAGTCTTTGACGAACAAGAGCATTGTTAGGATACTCTCAGATAACTTTACGATAGTTACGATCGACGTCTACAAACAGAAGAACATAACAAGATTTTATGGGGTACGCGGTACTCCCCAGGAACTGTTCCTTTATGCGAACGGCACCGAGATAAAAAGGCTGCCGGGATATGTTGACAACCAGACGTTCCTGAACACAATTGACGAGATAGCACTTTTAACAAGAGGACTGAAAAATGAGACCTGAACGTACAGCCAGAAATATGAAAGTAACGAATAAGAAAGGAAACAACACATTGATCATAGCTGCGGCAGCGGTGATCCTGCTGGCTGCGATGGCATATTTATTTTTAAGCGGCACTGATTCCGGAAAGGATAAAACAGACGCCGATATAAAATTCCCTGATTACGTTTATACCGACGCGCTGGCGCTTAACGCCTACACTTATGCCACCAAGCATCCGGATGTACTTGAGCAGATACCATGCTACTGCGGATGCGGCGGGCACTCAGGGCACAGGTTCCTGCGCGATTGTTTCATCCATGACGACTGGACATACGACGAACATGCCAGGGTGTGCGATGTGTGTATCGGGGAAACAATAAAAGTCCAGAACTACCTTGCACAAGGTAAGACCCTTAAGGAAGCAAGGGCATTGATCGACCAGGAATACGGACCCAAGTATGCTGACGGAAGAACAAGCACTCCACCCGTAAGTGATAATTACAAACCCATACTGACAGCGAAACTCGCGGCATCGCCGGTAACTAAAGCAGTTCCGGCAACAACTGCCCCGCAGATAGACCTGTCATCTCTTTCCCTGCCTGATAATTTCAGATCCTTAAGCGATGGTTTGAAATTTATTCCCGAAGGTATATCATGGGCATATTTCACCAACCTTAAACAGGGGACAGGCATAGAGCAGGGCTATATGCCTCCTCTGGATTTTTACGGTACGCCGATAATAGGGATGCTGAACTCGGAATATTCAGAAAGCTCCTGGGTTGAACTGCATGATATCGGAAAAACCTTATCCAATGTTCAGTCAAGAGCCGGGAATAACGCAGATAATATCCTGTATACAAGACCATTCATATACAGTACAAAAGACAGGACAAATGGCGTGCTGGCACTCTTTAGAGAGCAGACCAATGCGACCGCATATAACTCCTATCGATCCATCCTGGAAAAAGTGGATGATGAGAACGCAGGGTTTGCCAAGATAAACACTGTGGCGCCTTCATTTGCTGATGCAAGCTACATAGGTCTTGTAAAGTCCGGGAACGACGTAAAGGGAGAAATAGCATTTAGCATTAAAGACAGCGCTTCGGTACTACCAATGGCAAAATTCGATGACCTTAAGAATTCAAGCTCAGGTCGCGGCTTCAGGTCATATGATGTCATTACTGAGAATAATACATTAATTATAAGAATGACCTCGAACCTGAATAGCGTTATCTCAGAAGCGACTAAAAATTACGGAATCGAGATATAAGGACACTTATTAATGCCAGCAGCGCCGTCAGTATTATTGGTTTTCATCGCAGGACTTGCCACAGTTATTACGCCCTGCATCCTTCCCATACTGCCAGCGGTGTTGTCAGGTTCAGTTGGAAGCAGGTACAGACCGCTGGCTATTGTTACGGGCATGTCCATAACTTTTACTCTGATGGGCATTCTCATTAATGCAGTAGCCTCTTTTGGTTTTTTCGCTGAATACCTGCGCTGGTTCTCGATATTTATCATTATATTAATGGGGGCGATCCTTTTTGACGATGATATTAACCAGGTATTCGTCAATATTTCAAGCTCTGCCGTGAACTCTGCACGGGAGCGGATGTCATTCCTTGGAAAACTAACCTCAAAAGCCCCCAGTGGAGGGCTTTTCAGCGGTCTTTTCCTTGGAATGTCCCTGGGTGTACTATGGATACCCTGCGTGGGGCCCATCCTCGGAGCAGTATTCGCATTCGTGCAATTGAGCTCTAGCGGGGTGGACATCTTATATAGCGCTCTTCTTCTTATCGTATATTCGATGGGTGTCTCTATTCCAATGCTTATCATAGCGTATTCAGGTAAGGCAGTTTCAGGAAATGTTAAATGGTTCGTGCAGAGAGGACATTTCTTTAAGAGGCTTTCAGGTCTCATACTGATACTTGTTGGTTTGATGATGCTTTTTGGAATAGACAGGATCATACAGGCAGCGCTTTTGCCTTACTTCCCTGTATATTTCTGAGGAAAAATGAATAAAAACGACATTGACAATGCAAATAACGAAAAATCCGACCTGCTGGATGTCTATTTCTTCAATAACCTTTTCAGTAACAGGTTTTTCAAGCCCGCAGTGAATCTCGTATTTGCTATAGTCCTGCTAATTATACTTTATTATGGTCTTGCGAGCGAACCCGATCTGCGCTTCCAGGGAGGGATCCCCTTTGCCACCACAATGATCTGGGATCTCTGGCATCCCATCCTTGCTTTTACGATCATCTTCGTGGGCAGGCTGTGGTGCTTTGCATGCCCCATAGGCGCTGTGGGCGATTGGACGCAATCAGTGTTCAGCCTTAAGAAGAAATACCCTGAAAAGTACCGCAACCTCTGGATAGCTGTAATACTATTCCTGGTGATATTCGCTGCTGAGCGCCATTTTTTCATGTTCACGCGCAATCCCCCGAACACAGCGCTCCTGCTGCTGTTCTTTACAGGGCTGGCTGTTGTGATGGGTGCGATATTTGAAAAAAGGGCTTTTTGCAGGTACATCTGTCCCATAGGGCTTGTGCTCGGCGTGTTCTCAATGCTCTCGATAATTGAGCTTAGATGCAAATCAAAGAAGACATGCTCTGACCATGATATTAAAGAATGCGTGGTGGGCTCTGAGGCTGGAAAAGGCTGTCCTGTTGGTGAATTCCCCCAGACCATGGAGCGCAACAACTACTGCATCATGTGCATGGAGTGCGTGAAGTCGTGCTCAAAGGACAATATCAGGATAAGCCCGAGGCTACCAGGCGCAGACATGATAAGATCCAGGAAGACGCACATGGATGAGGCATATCTTGTCCACGGGATCATCATCATATTCCTGTTCGTCATGGGAATGGAACGCTTCGAGTTCAGGAATATTATCATCAATTTTGTCAGGTGGACAGCGCCTTTTGATTATCTGGGAAACTTCACATTTTTCGCGAACTACTACAGGAACATGTGGGCTGTCATCATATTTTCGCTGATAACGCTTGGAGCTGCAGGGCTTATGTATCTATCAACAAAGGTCTTTTCGGGCAGGAACACAAAACAGAAGTTCATCGACCTTTCTTATGCCTTCATTCCCCTGAGTTTATCTGTTTACCTGGCTGAGAATACTTTCAGGTTCCTGAAAGGGATGTTCCTGATAACAGGCACTATAGGGGGATTTTTCGGTGAAGTGTGGGAATTCGCAGTAAATTTCCAGACCATAAATAATATCCAGATCCTGCTGCTTCTTGCTGGTTTTATTTTCACGTTATGGGCTGGCTACCTCATCAGCAAAAGAGTATCGAACAGTGACAAGGAACTGCGTCAGAGCATGCTTACGACAGGTGTAACCGCCATTGTATACCTGTTCATAGGAGTGAAGATACTGACGATTCCGATAATATGAATTTTCATCTCTCATAAAGTATATACATGAAATTGATTGAAAATGACTAAATAACCAGAAAAAAAAATCATATAACCTTATATAGGCAAAACCAGTTAGGAACATACATATGAAAACCAAGAAACTGACCACAATATTCGTGCTGATAATGATCCTCGCCATTGCGATCGGTACATACAACATCTCCCTTTCGGATTTCAGGCTGACCGATGAGAACTACACGTATATCTCAGACCTTAAATGGTACCACTCAACAGCAGGTCTTGAGAAAGGCTTCCAGGAAGCTTCGCTGGAAAATAAACCTGTTGTGGTGTATTTCTGGGCAATATGGTGCCAGTACTGCGCAAAATTCCAGACAGACACGCTCGGGAACCCGCAGATAAACAAGATACTGGAAAATGATTATGTACGCGTAGCAATGGATCTTGATGTGGACAGGGACGTGTCTGGCAGATATGGTGTGAGCTATCCACCTTATGTGCTTTTCCTTGATAGTAAGGGGAATGTGATAGACAGGATCGCAGGCGCGGTGGATGCAGGGACATTCCTTCCTGTTGTTACGCGCGTAAGAGAAAAGGTCAGGGGCAATTAATATGATAACTTTTGGAAACGCAATACTTTATATCACGATTTTGGTAAGCGCGATCGCGCTTCTTGGATTGTTGTTGAAGGAATTTAAAAGGGGCGAGGTTTTTGCAAAGTTCGTTACGCCTGCTATACTTTTATCTGCCGGAATTCTCACGTTCGCCTACCTGCTCCTCACCTATTATTTCGCGGTGAGCGACTTCTCATTCGAGTATGTATGGCAGTACTCAAGCATCGATCTGCCAATGGTATATAAAATAACAGGCACATGGGCAGGTCAGCCAGGAACATACCTCCTGTGGGTATGGGTGATCTTCCTCTCTGCAGCATGGTTTGCGGTAACTACAAAACATTCAACCCCGCTTGCAAGAAGGATACAGATAATAACGCTGGTCGTTGGGATCTATTTCATAGCGCTTACGCTTATCCAGACGCCTTTTAGATCCATATATGAATTGGATAACGTTGCTGCAATGATAGCCAGGGGCGATCTGCCTGTCAACTTTGTCCCGTTAGATGGCAACGGGCTGAACGCACTGCTGGTTAATTTCTGGATGATAGTGCATCCGCCTCTTATGTTCATAGGCTATGCGACCATGACAATACCATTTGCAGCAGCCATAGTTTACCTTCTAACAAAAGAGGACGGATGGGAAGAGCTTACCAGACAGTGGGCTCGCTTTACCTGGCTGTTCCTGGGAATGGGCATCGCGGTGGGTGGTGTCTGGGCATATCTTGTTCTGGGCTGGGGCGGGTTCTGGGCATGGGACCCAGTGGAGACTGCGTCTTTCATACCTTGGCTCACGCTTACAGGCTTTCTCCATGCGGCAGCGCTTCACAGGAAGAACAAGAACACTTTTGCGATAGCTGCGCCAATGCTTGCAGCGGTCTCTTTTATCCTTGTCATTTATGCAGCCATCGTGGTGCGCAGCGGGGTTTTCAACTCTGTTCACGCATTCGGGGAGGCGTCCACAGGAACACTGCTGCTATTATTTATAAGTGTGATCACGCTTGTATCTCTGGGTCTTGGTATAAAGCGGTACTTTGAAGAAACAGAAACCACAGAAGAAGACAGAGGCTTCTGGAATAAGACAAATATATTCTATATTACCCTGCTCATTTTCGTTGTCCTTGCATTCGTGTCATTCTGGGGCATTACTTTCCCCGTATTTATCCAGCTTACCCAGAACGTGAAAGTGAACGTGGCGTCAGATACCAAGAACTTCTTCAATGTCTGGAGCTATCCCTTTACACTGGTATTGCTCCTTGCTCTCGGATTTTGCCTGAACTATAAGGAGGCATTAAAGGAAAAACAGAAGAAGATACTATTCATCGTGATGGGGCTTACATTATTGACCATGCTGCCGCGAACTGATAGCTTTTACGTGCTCGACCACAACAGCCCATTCTGGACCCGCGAGCCTGGAATATACAAACTAATTGGCAGTATCTCATTATTATCGATCTTCCCTCCTTTGATATACGCTGCTGCCTCTGTGATCGAATATCTCAATGGATTCATGCGATC
>JAHIHJ010000070.1 GCA_018899795.1 Methanobacteriota archaeon | reverse complement strand
GCGTATTTCCTGTATTTGTTTTTGAAAAAAATGCTTTGATATTGTTTGTTTCTCTTTTAACAGGCAGCAAATATTTCAACAATAGAAATATAACAAAATATATTGCAGATGCAATCGATGCTGTAAATAAGGGGTTTTTTTTATCGATTCTATCCATTTTTCCTATCCTTTTTTTTATACTTTATGTAAGTTATTCGGTTATATAAGAAATATCTATCCATGAGCATACCTTCAATGTTTATCTAAAAATATATATGTAGCCACTCCTATGTGAGACGATTAATAATGCTAATTGGGATGTAATAATGACAAAAAAGATCAAACTCTCCGAGCTTGGAAACCTGTTCGGGGGCCTTGATGTCGAGGCTCTCGAGGGGGTAAGGATAGAAGGCGATGTGGAACTCGACCTGGGACAGATGGGTCTTAATCCACAGATGTCTTACGCGCTGGGACATGAGACCGCGCAGATAGCCTTCCACCTGATGAATATTTCCAGGATCCTGGGTTACCCCGTCGACCAGATGCCCGGTGCCGCTGCCCATCAAAAGCCTGCAAGGCTCAGTAAACTGATAGAATCAAAGTTCAGCGTAGGCAGGAACGAGGAATGGAAAACCCCAATTCAGGAAGTAGTCCTGGGAGCCACCTCTTCGGATGGCGGCTCGCGCAAGAGCACAGTGACGCTCGGCGGTGAAAATGCACTTCCCTACTATTTTGACGGCCCCATGCCTCACAGGAATCATATAACCATGGACGTTTTCGACATGCCGATAAACATGGCAAAGGCAGTCAAATCCAACTATGAGGATGTCATAAACAGCCCCGCAGAGTGGGCAAAAAAAGTCGTTCGCGATTTCGGGGCAGATATGGTCACGATTCATCTTATCAGCACAGATCCCAACATCAAGGACACCTCCCCAAGAGAAGCGGCAAAGACCGTGGAAGAAGTCCTTCAGGCAGTGGACGTGCCTATTGTTATCGGAGGCTCGGGCAATCCTGAAAAAGACCCTGCCGTACTTGAAAAAGCTGCCGAAGTTGCAGAGGGTGAACGCTGCCTGCTTGCATCGGCAAGCCTTAATCTTGATTATGCGCGCATTGCGGAAGCAGCTAAGAAATACAACCATGTTGTGCTCTCATGGACGCAGCTTGAGATCAATTCGCAGAAAGAACTGAACCGAAAATTGATGAAGCAGTGCGGCGTTGCCAGGGAGAATATCATTATGGACCCCACCACAGCGGCGCTCGGATACGGGCTTGATTATGCTTACACGAACATGGAAAGGATAAGGCTCGCTGGTCTTACCGGCGATACGGAACTGAATTTCCCGATGTCAAGCGGCACTACCAACGCATGGGGTGCGCGTGAATCCTGGATGGTCTCATCGCCTCTTAAGGAAGACTCGGACTGGGGACCGCGGGAATACAGGGGTCCGATATGGGAGATCGTTACCGGACTGACATTATCGCTTGCAGGGAACGACCTGTTCATGATGATGCATCCGACAGCAGTGCAGGTGCTGAAGGAGATAACCCAGACGCTGTACGGATCAAAGGAAACCGAACCGGTAAATATTGATAACTGGATATCGGCGGTGATATAATGAAACTCAACAGCCCGCTCCAGGTCTACAAGTACCTGCCCCAGATAAACTGTGCTGAATGCGGCGATGCAACGTGCATGGCCTTTGGGGCTCACCTCATTGACAGGTCAAAGAAACTGGAGGACTGCCCTCCTATCCTGAAGGACGAGTATAAGAAAAAGTACACGGAACTTACGAGCCTCCTTGCTCCTGAGATTCGCCAGGTCACGATAGGCGTAGGAGAACATGCTAAGAACATCGGAGGAGAGGACGTTATTTATCGACACCAGCTTACCTTCTTTGATCCTACTGCATTTGCTTATGATGTCTGGGATACGATGCCTGAACAGGAACTTGTTGACAGGGTAAATAAGATCGCAAACTTCAGGAAATTCTATGTGGGAAAGTTCCTGAAAGTGGACATGGTGGCAATAAGATGCGTTTCAGGTGACCCTGTCAAGTTTGCAGGCGCTGTAAAAAAAGTAGCAGAGACCACAAAACTTCCTCTTGTCCTGTGCTCCTTTGACCCCGCTGCTCTTCGTGCCGCGCTTGAAATTGTGAAAGACAGAAGACCGCTGCTCTATGCCGCAACAGAGAAGAACTGGGCAGAGGTAGCAGAACTTGCGCAAAACTACAAAGTTCCGGTCGTTCTGTTCTCGCCTGACCTTGATAAGCTCAAATCCCTTGCTGCTACGTTCCAGGAGATGGGAATAAAAGACCTTGTACTTGACCCGGGCACATACCCGCAGGGAAAGCAGCTTAAAGAGAGCTTCGAGCGTTTCGTAAAGCTTCGCAGGGCAGGGATAAAAGAGAGGCAAAAGGATATCGCATATCCTATCATGTCTGTCCCATTGAATGCGTGGCTTGTCTATAAGGACGCTGTCACAGCCTCTTACTGGGAAACAGTGCTTGCTTCTGTTTTCATAATAAGGTATGCAGACATATTGATACTCCACAGCCTTGAACCGTATGCGATGCTGCCAGAGGTGCACATTCGCGATACCATTTACACAGACCCAAGGACGCCAGTAAAAGTTGCGCCTGGTGTGAATGAAGTGGGCTCGCCAACAAAGGATTCACCTGTTATAATTACCACAAATTTCGCTCTCACCTATTATACTGTGGAGAGCGACCTTTCATCCAATAAGATCAACTGCTATCTTGCAGCTGTGGATACTGACGGTATTGGTGTTGAAGCCGCAGTGGCAGGCGGACAGCTTTCGGCAGCCAAGATAAATGATAACTTCAAGAAGGCAAATTTTGATTTCAAGGAGAAGACAACGCACAATTCATTGATTTTGCCTGGTCTTGCGGCGCGGCTTCAGGGAGATGTGGAGGATGTGACAGGACTTCGGGTGATGATAGGTCCTCCCGACTCGGGACG
>JAHIHJ010000069.1 GCA_018899795.1 Methanobacteriota archaeon | reverse complement strand
TTTTTTTTATCGGTGCTTTTTTAATAATTCATAAATTCGTAGAAGGAACTGAACAGCCAAATTTATTTTTTAAAATATTTGAATTATTCGGCTTTATTTGTGTTGTATTTTTTATATACAAATGGCATATGACCTTAAAATCGTGCGCACATAAGAAGAAACCTGCAAGTGATTTCCTTCACGATGCGTGTTTGAGCGGTATAGTGGACGTTGAGCCATCCACCCCATTTTTGGGATTTCGCAAAAAAATGAATTTCATGCATTGCTGAAGCTTCGCCTGGATCTAAGCGCACCGTGCGATCGCTTGATGCCTGATGCAACTATTCTCAGCCTTGGGGATTTCAAGTTCCACGATCTGGATTACAGGAGGAATGCGGGTTATTCTAAGGTTGTTGCCTTCGATAAAAAGCCTCTCTATCATCTTACCTGAGAAGCCGGCTTTCAACAGCTTTACCCGTTCTTCGCGTGTTTCCAACATTTTAATTCTCCTATCTTTTGATTTACATGATAATGTACATCATGTTAATGATTAAGTATTATAATTTGTGGCTTAAATGTTTTTCCCCATATTGTACCCGAATTAATTCTTATTGATAAAATGATCTCAATAAGGCGCGATATGTTAATTTTCTTTCTGTAACCCAATTCATTGACCGTATGAATCCAAACACAAATCTGGAATGTAAAGCCGATGTGTGTAAAATCCCTCATATTGCTTATAACACCTTAAATAGGGGAGGGAACTGTATATTAGTGGCATCAAGTGCCAGCCCTGACATTATGAAGGGCAGGTTTAAAGAATCGGGCATGAACATTGAACTTTTTGAAGACAGGCTTATTTTTGTAGATGCCTACAGCCAGTTAATGGGTGCTCCTTCTCTAGAGAAATATATAGTTCAAGATCCTGATAACATATACAATTTCAGCAAAGAATTAATGAGATCATTTAAGGAATCGCCACCAAGCACAATAGTATTCGGTTCTCTTTCTACTATAATGGACCTGTGCGGAGAAAAAGAGACAATTGAAGCGGTCAGGATATGGAACATGATGGCCAAGCTTTGCGGGCATACACTTGTGTATTATTTTACAGCATGGCCTTATTCAAATGAGGTCATGAACTGCATTAATAAAGAACTGTTCAATTCAGTAGTATGTGTCGACGGAATGACAGAAAGGATGGCATTAGATCAATACTGCAAGGATACTTAAGTCCAATTTCTCTTCCGGCTCCATCTCTTATAATTTTATCAATACTCGATCGGATTGGTCAGTCAACAATTATATAAATATTTATGTCATGTATAACCTATATATAGAATGTGTTCAAACATCAATATAAGGCTCATAAGAAAAGTGAGCTGCTCTTCAGCTGAATAATGCTGAAAAACGCGCTGAGGGGAAAACATCATAAATATCCATCAGGCGGTCACATGAAGATATTACCTTCAGGAATAAATGGACTGGATACAGTCCTCAACGGAGGGTTCAACCATCCCTCCACGGTATTAATAGCAGGAACGGCAGGAGCGGGCAAGACCACATTTGTCATGCAATCCCTCGTTAATGCGGCAAAAACCGGGGAGACATGCCTATTCATTTCAGCCATCTCGGAACCTGTCGCAATGATGGAAACCTTCATTTCCAATTACTCATTTTTTGATTACTCCTTAATAGAAACGAAAAAGATACGGCTGTTCAACATCGAGAAAGATCTGCTTCAGGCAAGCGCTCCTGAAGTGATACGGTTCATCGAAGAAAAGATCAGTATGTATAAGCCAACGTGGCTTATCATCGACCCGGTAACAGTGATCGCTGAATCAAGACCGAATGAACTTGATAGACGCTTTTTCCTTTTTGAGTTACTCACAAGGATGAAAAGCTGGAATCTGCTTGTTCTTCTCACAGGAGAATTCTCACTCGAAAGCCTGAAAAAAAGCCCGCTATCTTACCTTGTGGACGGCATCCTGTACATCTCAGAGGAGACAACAGGTGAGAAAAGCGAACGCTACCTGAGCATAATAAAGATGCGTGGAAGAAAGTATGTTTCAGGCAGGCACACATATAATATAAGCGGTGACGGGATAACGGTATTCCCCAGGCTTCTTCCGCCAGCTGAGCCGAAAAAAGAGGCTTCAACGCAGCGGATAAGCACAGGCGTGGAAGGTCTTGACGCAATGCTAAAAGGAGGTCTCTTAAAGGAAGACGTGATCCTTTTCTCTGGAGGGCCCGGAAGCGGCAAGACTATTTTCGGGCTGCACTTCATATACGAAGGCGCTGCCAGGGGAGAGCCGGGTCTAATAATCTCACTGGAAGAATGGCCTTCGAAATTGAAAAGGAACGCAAAGACCTTCGGATGGGACTTTGAACAGCTTGAGAAAAAAGGTGTTGTCACATTCCTTTATTTCCCCCCTGCGCTTTTCCATGCAGATGAACACGCAATATTGATCAAGGAGATACTGGAAAAAAATAAGATCAAAAGAGTCTTTTTCGATGGTATTGAAGACCTTGTCACACCCATGCCTGACGTAATAAAACGAAGGGATTATGTTCATTCCCTTATCGATTATTTCTCATCGCAGGACATCACGACCCTCATGACGAACGAGATCCCGGAAATGTTCGGCAATATAAGAACGACACTGGAAACACTTTCTGGAAGTGTTGACACAGTGATATTGCTTAGGCAGGTTGAAGTCGAAGGGCATCTTAGAAAAGCGCTAAGCATTCTAAAGTCCCGTGGTTCTGACCATGATAAAGAGATAAGGGAGTTCGAAATTACCGGCAGGGGGATAGAAGTTAAAGTTGCCATTAAAGGATACGATAACGTGCTTGCAGGCATGGCAAGAAAGCAGCCCTCTGATGTATTTATGGAAATGTTCGGTGGTAAAAAACCATGAACCTTCTTCTGATCCTGCTGTGGATCATTTCAATGGTCCCGCTATTTATTATCCCTTACAGCATAGCGGTATTTTATCAGCGCAGCTTCAGGCGAAATACATACCCATACCTTTTTATCGTGTCATTGCTACTGTTGTCTGTTTCTTCGATAGGTTACTTGTATGAGTCTTTTTCTTATGGGATGCTACTTTTCGCTATCGGTGGCATTCTGCTCGGGGGCACAAGCCTGAGATTGGACCAGGTCATGACAGGGAGGGGAAAATGATCCCTGGATCCGTACTCTATCTTCTGGGCATATCAGGCTTCCTCATCTTTTATGCAGTGCTGGCACACCTCTCCGCAAGGATGGGAGAAGGATTGCGTCTGCCCGGATATTACAGGATTTACTATATTGCTATTTTATTTCTGATACTAGCTGCATTTTATGGCTGGCACTTGTACAACGGTGAAGGTTCTGAAGATATGATGATGATCTTTTTAATAATCGGAAATGCGCTCGCTGTCGTTGCGTCTCATAAATACTGGTGGTGGTTAAAAGACGAACTTTGGGCAAAAAAAGACAAGGGAGAGAAATCAAATGAGTAAAAGAATAATGGTAGTCGATGACGAACCGGATACTGTGGATCTGGTAAAACTTGTGCTTGAAACTGAGGGGTTTGAAGTGATAACCGCATACAGTGGAGAAGAATGCCTGAAACAACTGGAAGTATCAATGCCCGACGCAGTCCTTCTTGATATTATGATGCCAGATATGGACGGGTGGGAAGTATTCAAAAATATCAGGGAGAAGTACGAGAACCTGCCTGTCGCCATGCTAACTGTAAGGAATCAGGATATCGATATAATGCTGGGTCTGCACGTGCTGAAAGCTGATGACTATATCACCAAACCTTTTGGAAGAAAAGATCTGGTCGAACGAGTCAAAAAGCTGGTACAGGCGTGAAAAGTCTGAGTATTACCCGAAAACTGATATTATCCCTGATACTTATATCCCTGTTGCCATATGCTTTAATAAGCTATGTCAATTATTCAGCAGAAGAAAAAGCTCTGGAGAAAAAGATACTGGATGACCTGAGCGCTCTGGTTGAGGCAAAAAATACCCATATTTCAACCGTTGTGAACTTCAGGATAGAACAGGCCAACGAGATCGCTACTTCCAACTTCATGCAGGAGATCGGATCAAGTAATACCAATAACCTGAATTTCAATCTTGAAAGAGTAAAAAAAGAGATCCCGGTATTTCTGGAAATATCTGCCATTGACAGGGAAGGAATTGTGGTGGCTTCCACTGACCGAATACTGATCAACTCTAATTTTTCTGAAAAGGAGCTTTTTAAGAGAGCAATAGAAAAATTGTATATTGGCGGTTTAGAACATTACGATAACAGGACAGGGTTTATAATATCTTCTCCGGTCTTTAATAGAAGCACTCATGAATTCCAGGGTGTTGTTGCTTTCAGGATATACCCCA
>JAHIHJ010000068.1 GCA_018899795.1 Methanobacteriota archaeon | reverse complement strand
TTGCTGCTCTTTCAAGGTCTACTGATCTGGCTGCATTCGTATTCTGAAGGTAGCTCAATGCCATTGCAACATTTCTGCTCATACCTAAAGAAATAAGTGCATCTGCGATTTCTTCGTCTTTTTCGTCAAACTGATCTATTTGTAGGGTTTTCATAGTGACTCCCAATATATATTAACGTCACACTATTATTTCAATCTTTCGGTTAAATACGAACAATCTGAGATTGGTTATTTATATTCCCTTATCACTTCATAATTCGTAGTTCTCTCTACCGGTATCCTGCCTGCGTTGCGTATCAGGTGGATAAGCCTCTCTTTTGGCATGTACTCAGGCGTTGCGCCGCCTGCAGCATGAGTGATGCGCTCTTCCATCACAGTGCCGTCTATGTCGTTGGCGCCGTAGTGCAGCGCGATCTGAGCCATCTTCTCACCTGCCATGACCCAGTAGGTCTTGATGTTATTGACATATCCGTTCAGTAGAAGGCGGGACACTGCGATCATCTTGAGGTCGTCAAATCCTGTGGGACCGAACTTTACAATGCCTTTTTTTTGAAGCTCTGTGTTATCAGGATGGAACTTGAGAGGGATAAATGCCTGGAAGCCGCCTGTCTTTTTCTGCGTTTCACGTATCCTCAGGATATGGTCGATAATGTCCTGTGGTGTCTCGATGTGACCATATAGCATGGTGGCATTGCTTTTTATGCCGAGTGTGTGCACGGTCTCCATGACCTCAAGCCATCGCTCTCCGCTTATTTTATCGGGGCATACCTTTTTCCGTGTTTCTTCGTTGAATATCTCGCCGCCCCCGCCTGGAAGACACGTGAGCCCTGCTTTTTTGAGGCGCATAAGCACTTCTTTCGCGCCCATTCCTGTCGTTTTTGCAAGATGCGCTATCTCGACCGCTGTATATGCCTTTAACGACATCGCAGGATATTTTTCATGAAGCCTGAAAAGTAATCCTTCGTAATATTCAAAAGGCAGTTTCGGGTTCAGGGAACCCACGATATGAAGTTCTGTCGCGCCCATTTTTGAGGCGTTTTCAGCTTTTTCCATTATCTCATCAATGGTAAGTGTGAACGCGCCGTTCTGCCCCTCTTCCCGAAAGTAAGCGCAGAATTTGCATTTTGAGGAGCAGACGTTGGAGTAGTTTATGTGGCAGTTGGAAACGAACATTACCCTGTCGCCGACAGTGTTTTTTCGGACATGGTCGGCAAGCGCTCCTATGAGGGGGAGGTTTTTTGAGGCCAAAAGGAGCAGACCGTCTTCGAAGGAGAGGTCTTGGTTTGCATGTATTTTTTCTATTATGGGGGAGAGTTCGTCCATCTGGTGACTGTTTTATCTGGATTGTAGATAATAGCATCGAAACAAAAACCTTATTTAGTTTTATATTATATGATGTGTAAAAATCCGAAGGGGTCTAATTGGCGCAGACGACACTAAATTATCTGAATAACAGGAATCTCTTTTCTACTCATTATCTGGAATCGCTGGTCAAAGAAAATCCCGAATGGAAAGAAGATGTTACAGATGCTTTTAATCGGGCAAAGAAGTTATTCAACAGCCGGAAGGAAAGCTGGAGCCGCATGGATGAATCCATGCTGGAGATGTTCCTGATAAGACCCATCTTAAAAGATGCGCTGGGACATCATTTTGTCCCGCAGGCAAAGGTGGAACTTGGCGCAAGGAGACCTGACTATGCCTTCTTTGAAAATGATGGCATCTTAAGTGAAGCGCTTGAGAAAAAGGGATTCGATGACTTCTATCTGAAAGCCGTTGCTGTGGGTGATGCGAAAAGCTGGAAGACCTCGCTTGACAAGAAGGTAAAGGGAGCCAAAGGTTCGTTCGAGTTCCAGAACCCGAGTTTCCAGATAGACCATTATCTGCATGTAACGCCTGTGCAGTGGGGTATCCTGACAAATGGTCGTTTCTGGAGGATATATCACAAGGATACAAGCTACAAGCTGGACAGCTATTATGAGATCGACCTTGCCACCATTCTTGAAACAAACGATATCGAGGGGTTCAAATATTTCTACCTGTTCTTCAGGCTCAATGCTTTCGTAAAAGACGCATCAGGCAGGAGTTTCCTTGAGAGGGTGAAGGATGAAAGCATAGCTTATGCCAAAAAGCTGGGTGTGAATCTCCAGAAGAACGTATATGATGCCATGAGGGTGCTCTCTGAAGGTTTTTTTGAGTGGAAGGATAATGCGCTCGCGAAGGATGAAATAGGTTTAAGAGACGTGCAGGAGAACACGCTGAAACTGCTTTACAGGCTGCTGTTCATATTCTATGCCGAGAGTCTAAAACTGCTTGACAGGGATAATCCTGAATATAAAAAGCTCAGCCTTGAATCTATCAAATATGACGTTGCGAATAAAATTGATAGCAGGGAGCTGATTTTGCGTGCTACTACGGATTACTGGAATAAACTGGATACTCTTTTTGCGCTTATCAATGAAGGGAGCGAATCTGAAAAGTTCAGGATTCCAAAGAACATCCTGTCCATTCCTGCATACAACGGCGGATTGTTTGACCCAAAGAGGAATCCTTTCCTGCAAAATAAGAGGATAGGCGATGAATTCATAGCAAAAGCGATAAACCTCCTTGCGCGCGAAGGGAAGGATTTCATCGACTATTCCACACTTGGAACAAGACAGCTCGGTTCGATATACGAGGGACTGCTTGAATATAAGCTAAAAGTCGCAGAAGAAGACCTTGTCGCTATCAAAGAGAAAGGGCATGAGAGATGGCTGCCGAAAAAAGAAGCAGAGGGTAAGAAAACCTTTGATGAGATTAGAGTCGGTGCAATATACCTTGCCACTGATAAGGGTGAAAGGAAGGCGACAGGTTCATATTATACTCCTGATTACATCGTAAAGTACATCGTTCGCAACACGCTTACGCCTATACTTGATGAGAGGCGCATTGCCTGGAAAGAAAAAGGATTGGGAGAGCGCCCGTTCCTGCACGATATTCTCTCTATAAAGGTGCTTGACCCTGCGATGGGCAGCGGGCATTTCCTTGTCGAAGCGTGCGAGTTCCTTGCAAACAAGCTCGTTGAAGCCTGGGGCGAGGCGCGCCCGGAAGAACTGGAATCTGTAGAAGTCGCAGAACACGATGTCCACTGGGCGCGGCG
Source organism: Methanobacteriota archaeon (assembly GCA_018899795.1). The sequence continues at coordinate 879 of JAHIHJ010000068.1, read as the reverse complement.
CGAGGTAGTGCGCCACTGCATCTTCGGGGTTGACCTGAATCCGATGGCTGTGGAACTTGCTAAGCTCTCGTTGTGGCTTGAGACCGTGGCAGCGAACAAGCCGTTAACATTCTTAGACCATCACCTGAAGGTTGGGAACAGTCTTATCGGCGCGAAAGTCGAGGATTTAAAATCTCTTCCTTCCAGGGAGAAAAAAGAAGCGGCAGAGAATGGAAAAAAGCAGCTTAAAGCGCCAACGCTCTGGGATTTCACTGTAAAGAAGCATTTTGATGAATTGCTGGCGAAGTACGGCGAGTTCGCAGCGCATCCAGATGACGATTTGAAGTCTGTGAAACTGAAAGAGCAGGAGTACGACACACTCCAGAAGTCAGAGATCAACAGGCGCCTGCACGAACTTGCTAACGTCTGGGTCTCAACATATTTCGGCGCCGCGCCGCCGCCTGATGAGTATGCACAGATGCAGAACGAGATGAACCCGAAGGATTTCCCGGACTGGGGCAGGTGGCGCGGGCGCGATTGGTTCGGGCGCGCGCAGGAGATAGCGGGTGAGAAGCGCTTCTTCCACTGGGAGCTTGAGTTCCCAGAAAGCTTCTACGAGAAGGGCGCGCCGAAGGAGAATCCGGGGTGGGATGCTGTGGTGGGGAATCCGCCATGGGGTGCTGCGTTTGACAAACAAGACAAGTCATACCTAAGTGAGGTTTTTGAAAGTTATTTCGGAGATATTGACAGCTGCAATTTATTCACAGAAATTGGTATAAAATTAGTCTCTAATAAAGGAAATGTTGGGTTCATTACACCTAATACATGGTTATATACAGCACAAAATGCGAATGCAAGAAAATATGTTTTAAAGAATTCCCACCCTCATGAAATAGTCGA
>JAHIHJ010000067.1 GCA_018899795.1 Methanobacteriota archaeon | reverse complement strand
TGAGATCCGTCGTCCTCCTTTCATCCGGGCTTGACTCCACTGTCGCGTTCAAAGAAGCATACGACAGAAGCGATGAAGTCCTGTGCGTGACCTTTGATTACGGGCAGAGAGCCAGGAAAAGAGAAATAGAGTTCGCAAAAGTGATATGCAGGCAATTCAAGGTTGGGCACATAATAATAGAGCTTCCCTGGTACAGCAATTTTCGAGGCGCACTTACCGGTGGGGGAGAAATCCCCAAATTAAAAAGCTCTGAACTTGATAATATGGAGGTCACTGAAAAGACCGCAGAACAGGTCTGGGTGCCTGCGCGCAACGTGGTTTTTCTTTCTATCGGCGCGGCGCTAGCAGAGAATCACAGGTTTGATATGATCGTCACAGGATTCGATGCCGAGGAGGCGGCGACCTTTCCCGACAACACGCCTGAATTCGTGGAAAGCTTCAACAGGATGCTGAAAACAGGTACCCTGACGCGCCCGAAAGTATTCACGCCCCTCATATCCATGAGCAAGACCGATATCGTTAGAAGAGGCATTGAAATTGGTGCGCCGCTTGAATGGTCATGGTCATGCTATGAAGGGGGGGAAAAGCCGTGCGGTGAATGCGAGTCGTGTCTGCGAAGGGCGAGGGCTTTTGACGCTGTTGGGGTGAAAGACCCGCTTATGGAGAGGCAGAAGTAAATCAATCTATCGCTCTTTGTTTTGGGTCTGGTATGAAAAAATTAACAACTAACTCGTACTAACTCAAAACGAACTCACGTTACGGGAGTTCGTTTCAGTTCGCATTAGTTCGTTGTTGATCTTTGCTGTTCCTGCTGTGCACCCGCATTCCAGACTTTGACCACCTTATGCTCATCCAGATCTACCAATGCAGAACTTCCATCCCATGTAACGCTCAGCAGGGTTTTTGGAGCATAATATTTCTCAGAAGTCTTTGGCAAAATGCGCCTTACGGTCGGTGTTCCCGGTTTGATGGAAAGAGCGGCTATTTCACTGCTGGCAAGCGCGGTGCTGATTGCATCGTCCCTGTACTGCACAGGAATGGCTTCAAGGAGATAACCGGTCATGATCAGACTGCCGTCTTCATACACAAAATCATAGATATCCGGTCTATCTGACTCTTTTATCACAGCTATTAACTTAAGACGCAGCTTTTTTCCTTCAGAGATGGCGCTTATATTTACTGCTTCATATTCCGTCCTGTAAGGACTGATCTCACTCCACAGCAGTTCTTCTATCTTTGCAGAACCATCGGGCTTATCCTGCCAGTGCACTTCATGCACCCATGACGGTATTTCAGCAGATTGACCTGCATAAATGGCAAGTGCCGCGCCCAGAGCCAGAATTGCAAACCCGAATATGAGTTTTGTCTGTGTATTCATGATTCGATTTCCATTTTTTTTAACCCGAATATATTTTTTTTCGAAGAAAAAAATAAAAGGGAGAGTATTACTCTCCGATCGTTATTGTATATTCGAAACCCTGCGTATTCCTGGGTAGTATACTGAGCTTCAGATCACCTTTCGGGACGTTAGTAGTGAAAGTTTCCACGTACTGGACTCCAATCTCATTATATATCCCTTCACTTTCGCTTTCCCATGGCGGGTACATTGTGCCCATTCCGCCAAGAGAAACTCCTCCTTTTATTAAGGTTTTTGTCTTTTTAAGCGATATTGGCTCATTAGCAGGTCCATTGAGGCCCACCGTAAAAGAAGGGGTTTTAGCACTGCTCGATGTGGTGCCAGGGTATCCTATGTAACCAAGCAAGCCGTTGAGAAGGTTAGAACTTACCTCTATGGTCACAGGAGAGGCATCATCTGTTGTAAACGACTTTACGAAAGGCTCCGACGGCTGTTTCCATACTCCGAATTGCAGATTCACCATGTCAGCCCACTCATCGCGGATAGACAGGTCGGATATTCCAAGGTCGATAGCTCCATTATAACTACCCTTGGCGTCTTCCGGTACTTTTATGTGAACCTTTACTTCCACGGTCTGCCCTGCAGGTATTTCCTTCGGTGCCGTTATTGATATCGCGTCGTCCGTGAATGCGGCGTCCATTGTTCCATAGGGACCATAGTACATGGAATTCTGGTCGCTCATTTTTGGATCTATGGGAATCGCCTTATCCGCGACGTTCTTAAGTTTGATGATGTAATCATATTCTTTCCCTGATTCAAGCTGGTCTGTGATATACGATCTAAGTATCTGGACGTTCGGGGGTGTCCAGACATCTACGGAAAGCTGGTATGTATGGACATAATTTGGGATCGGTTGCGGATACGGGGAAGGAATTTCTTCGTCAGTAAATGCCACCTGTGCATTATAGTAACCAAGGGATGCATCCTTAGGAATAGAGACTTTTACTGTAAACTTCTGGCTGCCCCCTGCTGGTATGTCTGCTGTTCCCGGGGTTACTGCCACCCATTCCTTTTCCATCATATACTCGCCATAGGGCTGTATTACGATGCTGGGCTTTATGCTGACCGATTTTTTCTCTTTGTTCTTTATTGTCACTGACATTTCCTTGTT
>JAHIHJ010000066.1 GCA_018899795.1 Methanobacteriota archaeon | reverse complement strand
TTTTGCATTTGATAAGGCTATAGAGATCAATCCGAATAAAGGGGATATATGGACATTTAAAGGAATTTCTTTAGGTCATTTGGGTAGATCTGAAGAAGCCTATGCTGCATTTGATAAGGCAATAGAGATCAATCCAAAAGATGATTTTGCACCTTTTATCAAGGGAAAAGCTCTGCTTAATAACGGTAAGTATGAGTGGACAAGGAAGATCTTTAAGCCGCAATAGAATTAAATCCTATGCCTTCAGCAATATCCCTTCGAGCACCATATCTTCTAAGTCACTATATACTTCGTATAATTCTGATTGCTCTACAAGTTCACATCCGCAGGAATCGTCTTCACTATCATCATTAAGTTTTTGAGCAGCAGTTTATTACACTCACTCACAATAACTTCTGGCGCAATATGGGCATCCTGTTATAAACTCTGTGCCATCATAATGATAAAAAATTTGACATTTGCAGTTCCAACATATACCTTTATACGGTGTAAAGTCGGGTGTATTCGGAAATAATTCATTGTATCGTTTGATTCGTTGAGTAATAAATTTCTGGCATGCTTTAAGAAGACCATATAACTCTTCTTCTTTCGCATTCCCACAATCTACCGCCTCGCATGGGTTTCTGTAATTTTTCTTAACAGAAGACAATGCTTCGCTAATAGAGAATGCACGTCCAAATACAAGCCATGCAGCAAGAGCGTGCCCTGTTCTGCCGCTTCCACCTGAACAATGTACAACAACTGGTTTTTCCCGTATATCAGACTCCATTAAGAAGGGGATAATTGTTTTTATTAATTTAACCTCATCACATAGATGATAATCCTCTATGGCTGCCCAGCAGACATTTTCCTTCCCAAATTCTTCAGAATATAAGTTCAATAAGTCAATTCCATCATAACGATTGAGTTGATCTTCAGTGAGAAGGCAGCAAATGCGCTTTATGCCTTGTTCTTTCATAAGGGCAACCCACTCATTAATTTCATTTATGGAATGACCTGGTTTTCGAGCACCGAATACGATCCGTTCGGTTTGAGAAGCTGGTCCAAATCTCAAGGCACTCAGGATTATTTTCTCTCGTTCTTGATCAATTTCTGATTTCTTTGGGCTATATCGGCTCTCTGAGATACAATTTTCACATGTGTATGTCCTTAAATGTCTGCAACTTTTGCAAATCTCTTCAATTGGAGTAAATGAGCTCATGTGTATGCAATATCCGCATGAGCGCGTTCCAGAAATTTGGCAGCCTATCCCGCAATCCCCTTCATCCAGTTCTATGTCCTGGAACGTGTCTGTCTTTACTGTCTCATTCATTTTCATTTCATCGGCTACAATTATTACGGCTGTTTGATAATCACAATTACCATTCAACTCTGAGACCTTTTCATCGACCTTTTCCATGAATTCATACCACTCAAGCTTGCCTTCAAGCGTTTTAAATACATCTTCGATTTCCCAAAAATTTGTCATCTATGTCCTCCAAATGGTAATTCTGTTAATGACAATGCCTATCCCTTTCTTGCGTTCGATTCATGGGTGAGGATATATGGGCAGGGCTATGTTGTAGTTCATGATTTTTATCCCTCTGTTATGAGGTCCACGACGTTTCTTATTTTTTGGGCTCGTTTTTCTTTGTAGGCTTCGGTTGGAGCGTCTTCGATTTTAATATCTTTGCCCCTACCCTTTATTCGTTCATCATTGATATTTTTCAGTTCTTCTCGTTTTGCTGCGATGACTTGGTGGAAAAAGGCGATGTATTCGTTGTCAGGGTGTTTATCAAGTAAACATGTACGAAGCCTTTTCTCCTCACTCAGACGTTTTTCCTCACGCCGTTGTTTATCCTCCGGAGAAGAAGTGGGAGTTTTTAGAATTCGCCGTACAGTCGGTTTAATTAGAGTGAATAAAATGTATTTGGGACGTGCCGATGCATAGATAGGGTATTTTAAGTCTCTGAAACGTTGGTTCAAGGCATCAGCTATTTGATAATGCGTTCCATTGATTTCAGTGAAATGTTCTATACCTGCTTGGGTTTCGGGGCGACTGGATAGAAAATCGATTATCAATTTTCCTGTAAGCCACTTATTTTCATCTCTGGCTTCTTTCAAAACCTGAACAGATAGTCTTTTCCCCCCTACATCCTTCGCCTGTACCCTCTCAATAACTCAATTTCACATTCTATCAACCTTTTTTTCTCACAAAATCCGACCGAAATATTTATTTCTTTGTAGGGGCATTACTCCCTACATGGTAATAAAGCGAAGGAGAAAGAATGGGCGGATCTACCGAGAAGAATACAAATCCATTCGAGTGAATGGAAAAGTAAAAAGCATATTTATCAGAAGCCTGGGTCCAGAAGAGCCCGCAAAACCTCAAAAAGCAAAACCCAGAACCTTAGATCGTCTAGATCATGGTCAATCACATAAATCGGGAGCAGTAACTCTTCTATGGGAGCTTGCATCTCAACTCGGATTTGCACAAACCATCGATGAAATCTGCTGCGGGGGAGTGAACATAGAAGGTTCATCACCCGGAAAACTTCTCACAGCATGGGCAATTAACAGAGCACTTGATCCCATGAGCAATACAAGGTTAGAAAACTGGATCGCTACAACAGATCTACCCAGACTGATGGGAGTTAATATTTCAGAACTTGATAGATTATCGTTTCTATCAGCAATGGATTTTGTTTGCCATGAGGACAGATCATCCAGGCAAATCTACGATTATACGCACCAAATTGATGATGCCATTTACCAGAGAACACGAAGAATTAATCCTCTCAAGCCGGGTGAATCTGAAACGGTCGCCTATGATCTTACATCGGTACTGTTTTTTGGGATCAGCTGCCCGCTTGCTGAACTTGGATACAACACAAAACATGCCCAGCAACTTCAGGTAAATCTTACGTTGCTTGTATCAAAACACGACAAATGTCCTATTTCTCATTTTATCTATAATGGCAGCCGTTCCAGTTCTTCAACCATAAAGAATCTTGTCGCCCAACTCAAGAACACAGGTATTCAGCCAGGAACTCTCATCTGGGATCGAGGAAATGTCTCTAAGGATTATGTGAAAATAGTCGACTCGGCTGACTGGAAACTCATTTGTGGTATCCCAAAGACTTCGAAAGAAGTAAAAATGATAATCGAAGATACAGAATTACCGATTAGCCCGGATTCATTTGTTCATAAAAGCAGAACCGGTCATATCTATGCAATAAGAACAACTGGCAAACTTTTCAACGAGAAACGTTCTGTAGTGGTCTACACCAATCAAGAACGTAGAACCAGCAAGATAAATGATCAGAATGAAGTTCTGGCATATATTGGTGAGGAACTCAATGCTTTGAGCGAAAGGGGAAAAGATTGGTCTGAAGCCCGTCT
>JAHIHJ010000065.1 GCA_018899795.1 Methanobacteriota archaeon | reverse complement strand
GATAAAGCTCAATAAGTTCATCTGAAATCTTTTTTAATTCTTCTTTTGAACAGTCATTTATTTCTTTCTTTCCCAATAATTTAATTGCGAGCAAACCGGAATCAACGATTGGATCCCCAACAAATTCATTTTTTATTCTGGCATCGTCATTCATAATTTTATATACTCCTGATCTATCCACTAGTGTCTAGTTCATGTCTCCACATCAGCAAATGAATTTTCCTATCCACCTGATAAATTATACCGCTATTTGCTCTCAATTTGCACCCCAGCATCATCTTTTTTAGTAATTGTTGATTTGGACAGCCATATTTTTGTTTTAAGTATTAGAAGTAGTGAATTTAGCTCTATCATAGATTCTTGTCTGCATGAATAAAAGCTGATATCACCGCAAATTTTGACTTCTTCATAATCCATGTTTATTTAATTGGTGTTATAGTATATAAAGTTATCTCTTATGTCTACTTAACATTGGTGTAATTGCCTGGTATACGTAAATTATATGAAGTCAAATAATTATATAGCTGAAGCGGCAGGCTGTAAAATAAGCCCGTTGCGGGATTGAAAAATGTTAAGTAGTCATAAAAAAGTAGCCTGCCAAAATAATATTTCAAAATCAAACACAAATCACCAATTAGACTTATTGATGTCATTTCACTCCCTCTCCTTCCCCATCCTCCTCTTCGCCCCCCTCATCCCCTCCGCCAGTTCATCCAGGAACTCCGGCGGCATCCCCTGGCTTACCAGAAGTCCCAGCATCGAACTTGCGCCCTGGATGTAGAACTCTTTCGTAAACTTTTCATTTTCATCACCCCGCTATCACCACGCCTTCTTCCACAGCCTGCTTTACAATGCAGATCTCCTCCTGTTTCATCTTGAATTCCTCCGGTGTATAACACAGGACATCAAGATCAAGCGGGCTTTCCCACAGAAGGATCAGCTTATCCATTCTTTCATAAAATGGAACTCCCTCGAAGTCTCTTGAAACCATGATCAAATCTACATCGCTATCCACAAGATAATCCCCTCTTGCCCTGGATCCGAAGACAATTACTTTCTCGACTCGAATAATCTCTTTCACCATTTTCAAAAATTTTTCTATTTCATCAGAAGCATCGTTTCTACCCATTGAAGCACCTCCTTTGCCATTCTCAGTTGTCTGTTGAGAAAAAAATACTGACGCGTAAAAGTTCTCCGTTTTTAACAAATCTGTCGAACTCTTCAAATCAGCTTTAGCCTGTTCAAACCAGTCGTCAATCTCTTTTCTCATTATATTATCCAGTTTATACTCATTAACACAAATATAGTTTCCTTCACTTCCCCATCCTCCTCTTCGCCCCCCTCATCCCATCCGCCAGTTCATCCAGGAACTCCGGCGGCATCCCCTGACTTATAAGAAGTCCCAGCATCGAAGTTGCCCCCCGGAGATAGCTCTGTTTCGCAAGCCTTTCATTATCAAAATGCTCAATGCCGTACTCCAGCACTTTATTCCAGTAGCCATCGAAGGTAAGATCCATCAACAGCATTGATACCTCATCGCATCCGGGCAAATGCCGCTCCGCCGAAAGCATCGATTCCGGGCAGTCCATGTCCATGCCGCAGATGGTGCACTGGACTGTCGTCATCATTTTATTGCCTGTTACCATTTTCTTCATAATCAGAACTTCTCACCCCGCTATCTCTATGCCCTCCTTGAGCGCCTGGCTTACAATACTGACCTGCTTCCTTAGATCATTGAATTCTTTCGGGGTATAGCAGAGAAAATCTACAGGATAACCAAGATCCCATTCTAAATAGAATTGCACAGGTCTTTTCAATTGACTTTTTCCCTCGAATTCCTCGCTCACAAGTATCAGGTCAATATCGCTATCCTCCTTAGCCTCTCCTCTGGCATAAGAGCCAAAAAGAATTGCCTTCTCGATATCTTGCTTTTTCAGGAAAGCCCTTAGTTTTTTTATAATTTCAATTCTTTCTTTATCCATTCCAGTATCTCCTCTGCCGATCTGTTATTTTCGAAGGCGCTTTAACGCGTCTTGAAAGTTCAACTACATCATGTATTCTGGGAAAGTTACCTGTTCTGTCTATCAAAAGCGCTTTCAATCCTTTTTCCACAGCCTGCTGGGATAGGAATGCACAAACGTGATACTCTCCAAGTTCCATGATCCTCTTTGCACTCTCAAGATCTCTG
>JAHIHJ010000064.1 GCA_018899795.1 Methanobacteriota archaeon | reverse complement strand
TGTGGGCATGACGCCGAATACCGATATATTCAAGAAGCTGGACATTGAGATGGATGAGAAGGGGTATATAAAGACGGACAGGACGCAGAAGACCAGCATAGACGGGATATACGCTGTGGGAGATATTGCCTCAGACCTCCAGCTTGTGGTTATCGCTGTGGCGCAAGGAGCCACGGTGGCGAATAATGCTTATATCGAACTCAAGAAGCCTTATTGGAGAAGCGCAGGAAGTCAGGCTGAAGAATCGCATTAAAGGTTGTCGGGCGCTGAGAATTAACTGATATTGCCCCTGTTGTTCCCGGGTTACATGCCAGGCATTTTCTATGATAATAATTATCATTAATTGAATAAGTATTTATTCAGGAAAGTAATATATTAATTCCAGGAGATATTGGCATGCCAGATATAATTCAAACAACGAACCTGAAGCGAGTTCCCACTGAAATTCCCGGGTTTGATGAATTATGCGAAGGTGGACTGCTAAGAGAACGGACATATCTGGTATCCGGGATATCAGGCGCAGGCAAGACTATATTCGGTCTCCAGTACCTTTACAACGGCATTACAAAATATGGGGAACCTGGTATTTTTATCTCGACCGAGGAAGCACCTCTGAAGGCAAGAGAGAACGTGAAACAGTTCGGATGGGATTTGAATGCCCTTGAAACTCTGGGATTAACTTCCCTTATCACCTGCGAGACCATCGATGACAGTACTGAAAGCAGGTTCGGGGTTGAAACATTCGTTACTGAAGGCACCATTTTGATGGCTCATAAAAGAATAGACCGTGTAAGAGTACGAAGTATTGAAATAATCAATATGAAAGGTTCCAATCACAGTAATACCATTCATCCATACGAGATAACTTCAAGCGGTATAGTTGTGCATCCCAATGACGAAGTCTATTCATTTACAAAAAAACAAGGGTAATAATGTCTTTATCAACTGAGTTCCTGAATTACTGTTCTGAATTTCTGGATACTAATTTCGGGGCAATATCCGAGGGTATGATCAATAAAGTACTTTCAAAGAAAAAGTTAGATGATTCGTCAAATATCAGTGATATTGAAGAATTTATCAATTATATCGAATATAGTATTGGTGTGATCTCAGGAAAGAGCAATGCAACTGCCATGTGCAAACATCTAAGGGAAAAAACAATGGAACTTAACCTGATAACTGAAACTACAGAGATCAAAAATTCCTTCAGAACTGAAGCAACGGATATTAACATCAATGAATTCCTGTCAAAAATCCATGTTGGCAATATAATCAAAGATATAAAACCGATAGCTGAAAAACGGATGCAGCCTGTTTTGCCTGTACGGGGTGATATGGATATATTTTTAATGAGAAATGTTCTTCCGGCAGAAGGTGAAATTACCAGATTTTCAGCAGATATTCAATTGAAATATGGGGGCAATGGTGAAAAAATCAAGAAAGATATTATCGAAAAAGTGAAGGCTAATCTCAAAAACGAGATAGACAAAAAGCATATCAAAGCCGAAATAAACAAATTTCTTTTTAAATATCCGTTCCCTGCAAAACCGGATGTGGATGATTTTGTAAATTATATCAGTTTATTGAAATTGAAAACCAATGAAAGTGAACTGCGGGAGCAGATCGAGACCGAAAGACTTTTCCGGAAATTCCAGGACCCGATATTGATGGAAAAAACATCTGAAATTGATAAGTTCATAAACCTGATCAAAGGTTTTAGTGACAAGAATGACATTATTAGAACTCTTGAAGAGAGAGAACTCAGTTATCTGATCAAAGATGACACCGGGATATCTGATAGATTGCTGTTAAACCTGGTTGAACGGATCATCCTTATTGAGAAAGATTCGCTGGGAGGGATTTATCTTAAACACATTGTCAGGAAAACGTCCTCGTAGTGTTTATAACGTTCAATGGCATATCCTGTATCGCATGAACAATTCCAGGTTGCTATAGTGGGTTAAGACCATGCCAGGAAAGATCAGGAAAAGAGACGGCAGGATCGTTGAATTCGATAGTTCAAAAATAGCAAATGCCGTCCATAAGGCTTTCATTGCCACAAAAAGCAGCGATGGCACAAGAGCCAGGGATATAGCGGCAAAGGTGGTGGAATTGATCGAAGAGCGCATCTCCGGGATCCCGGGCGTCGAGGATGTCCAGGACATAGTGGAGGAGGTTCTTATCAAGAACGGCTATGTTGGCGTTGCAAAGGCGTACATCCTGTACAGGGAGAAGCGCGCCCAGATAAGAAAAGCCAGGGAACTCATCGGCGTCAGGGATGAATTAAAGCTCCCCATCAATTCGGTTAGGGTGCTTAAGAGACGCTACCTGCTAAAAGATGATTCAGGGAACGCGACAGAAACCCCGCTTGAACTTTTCCACCGCATTGCAAAAGCCATTGCCCTTGATCCGGGATCAGAGGATGAATTCCTGAAAATACTTTCGAACCTTGAGTTCCTCCCCAACTCGCCAACGCTTATGAACGCTGGAACCGGATTGGGGCAGCTTTCTGCGTGTTTTGTCATCCCTGTGGACGATTCACTGGTGAGCATTTTTGATGCTGTGAAGAGTATGGCGCTAATCCAGCAGTCCGGGGGCGGCACAGGGTTCTCGTTCTCGAACCTGAGACCATCGGGAGATATGGTGAGAACCACACACGGAGTCGCTTCGGGTCCCGTCTCTTTCATGCGTGTGTTTGATATCACAACAGATGTCATAAAGCAGGGAGGTAAGCGGCGCGGCGCCAATATGGGGATCCTGAGGGCAGATCATCCGGATATTATTGAGTTCATCACTGCAAAGACAAAAGAGGGAGTCCTGACGAATTTCAATATTTCCGTAGCTGTTGACGATAAATTCATGACAGCGGTCAGGAAGGACGGCGAATATGAGTTGATAAATCCGAGAAATAATGAAGTGGTGAAGAAGGTGCGGGCGCGGGAGATCTGGAACCTTATTATCACTATGGCGTGGAGGACGGGAGATCCGGGGCTTATATTCATAGATGAGATCAACAGGCATAATCCAACGCCCCATGTTGGGATGATGGAAAGCACGAATCCATGCGGTGAACAGCCTTTATTACCTTACGAATCATGCAATCTCGGCTCTATCAACCTTGCAAAGATGGTTAAGGATGGGAGAATAGACTGGGAAAAACTTGAAAAAACAATTTATATTGCTGTGAAGTTCCTTGATAATGTGATAGACATCAATAAATACCCGCTTCAACAGACCGAGGCAATTACGAAAGCCAACAGGAAAACAGGTCTTGGTGTGATGGGTTTTGCTGATATGCTGGCTCAGCTCGGTATCCCTTACAATTCCGAAGAAGCATTGAAGACGGGTGAAGAGGTCATGAGTTTTATCCAGGATAAATCCCATGCAATGTCGCAGCTGCTTGCAGAAGAGCGCGGCGCGTTCCCCAATTTTCAGGGCAGCATTTATAAAAAACCCATACGCAATGCCACGGTAACTACCGTCGCACCCACTGGCACGATAAGCATTATCGCGGGCTGCTCAAGCGGTATCGAGCCGCTGTTCGCGATCTCGTTCGTGCGCAATGTGATGGAAGGTACAAAACTCCTTGAGGTGAACCCGTATTTTGAGGCGATCGCAAAGGAGCGCGGTTTCTACAGCGAGGAGCTTATGATGAAGATAGCAAAGCATGGGACGCTTGCTGGCATCGATGAGGTTCCTGATGACGTAAAGCGAGTGTTCGTTACCACTTTTGACATTGCGTCGCAGTGGCATGTGAGGATGCAGGCTGCGTTCCAGAAGCACTGCGATAATGCCGTGTCAAAGACCATCAATTTCCCGAATGATGTGGATATCAAGGAAGTTGAGAAGGCGTACATGCTTGCGTATGAATTGAAGTGCAAGGGGATCACTGTGTACAGGTACGGGAGCAAGGCGCAGCAGGTGCTGTATCTGGGTGATGATGTTGATAGATATGTGTCTGCTGATGATGAATATGCGGGCGGGTGCCCGGTGCCGGTGTGTCCGGTGTGAGTTTGGAAGTTAAGGTTATTTTGTATTTTTTACTTTACTTCTATCAGAAATCTCTTCTTGCTTAAAGGGATCATTTCCACTTTGCTTTTCTCATCTATCTCCAAAATATCTGCCTGCTCGTCTGTAAAAGTGACATGACCTGAAGGGCATTGCATAGCTCTGACATTATCAAGGATTATGCCTTCTTCAAATTCATACTCTTTTAGCTCGATTTCTTTCATCTCTTTTTCGCATTTACCGCAGATTATAGTCATATTTGCCTCGATTTTCTTTTAACTTCATAAACAGTCATTATTAGAATGTCATTTTTGTCATAAGTCCAGCCGACCATTATTTTTCTTGGACAACATCCGTTTTCGAGCATGA
>JAHIHJ010000063.1 GCA_018899795.1 Methanobacteriota archaeon | reverse complement strand
TTCCACTGCCTTATGCTGTGGAGCAGGTTATTGAAAAAACATATAGAAACGGTGTATTGGGAATAATACTTAAGAAAATATCCAGGTGAATAATTATGGAAAGTGGAAAAAGCAAGAAAGAAAAGAAAGAAGAAGGGGAAGAGCTCAGTACGGTAGAAAGCGTTGTAAGCCAGTTCATACCGGGTCTTGGCGGGATTGTCAAAGCTCTGGAAAAATCCTCGCCTGAATTCAGGAAAAGGATTGCAGAGACCGATGCAGAGATAAAGCACAGAATAGAAACAGGCTGGAGCAGCAAACCAAGAGTGGATTACGGCATATCTATAAGACCTCTTGTATCTGAGAGAAAAGAGGCAAAGCCGAAAAGGATTGAAAAGAAGCCAGAGGTGAGAGTAGAAGCGCCTCCTGAAAGGGAACCAATTATTGATGTTTTTGAGGAGAAGGAGCATATCTCAGTGATAGCAGAACTTCCGGGTGTTGAGGAAAAAGAGCTTGATATAAAACTGAAGGATAACATCCTTGAAATTTCTGCCGGAAAGTACAGTAAAATTATCACACTGCCGTCAGCAGCAAAATCCATTATTGAGAGAACATACAAGCACGGCATACTGCAGCTTAAGATAGAAAGGAGTTGTTGAAAAATATGGAACCGCAGATAAAAGCGCCCAGAGTCACGCCTCTGGAGGGCGTGTACACGTATTGCTTCGCAATACGTGGGCGCGGAGTCGAGAACCCGCAGGGTTTCGGCATGATGAACGCAGATTTGTTCTTTGGTTATCTTCATAAAAGGGATAGACAATGCCAGTTAAAATAGATGAAGACAATCTTAAACAGGGTTTGCTCGGCTTAGTTGTGGCGCTCGTAGAGATCATTCAGGAAGTCCTTGAGAGGCAGGCTTTGCGAAGGATCGAAGGCGGAAGGCTGAATGATGTGGAAATAGAGAGGCTCGGCATGGCGTTATCAGATTTGAACGAGGCTCTGGATAGCATAAAGAAAGATAATGACCTTGAAGATGCAGTAAAATCAGTGCGGGATGGTCTTGATCAGGTGGCTGATGAAGTGATAGATAAGTTTTTGAATCCAAGAAGGTGGGAGGAGGCTGAAAAGGTATGAAAAACTTTAAGAGCGAAAGTCAGGAAATCGGGGAGGGAAGATACCTCTACTGCATTATCAATAGCGGAGCCATGTTAAATCTTGGCGGCATAGGAATAGAGGACAGCACAGTTTACACGATTCCCCATGAGGATATTGCCGCAGTTGTGCACTCCTGTATGGCAAATCCTTATGAAACAAAGGACAATGAGAAAGCAAAAGGGTGGGTTTTAGCGCATAACTATGTGATTGACTGCGCAACCAAAAAATTCGGCACGGTTTTGCCTTTTTCCTTTGATACCATTGTCAGAGGTGGTGATGATACGCTCAAAGACTGGCTGAGCAAAAGCTGCGAAAAGCTAAAAGGGGAGCTTGAGAGGGTTAAAAATAAAGCGGAATATTCAGTGCAAGTCTTCTACGAGCATGAAAAGCTCGCTGGGAAACTCGTGAACGATGATCAGGAACTAAAGGGACTGAAAGAGAAGATGGAAAAAATGCCAAAGGGCGCAGCCTACTTATTTCAGCGAAAGTTTGAACTGAAAGTAAAGGATGCGATCTCAGCAGGAATCGCAAAGCTTGCAGGTGAGTTTGGCGGAAGGATACGAGAACATGTTGAGGAAATGAAGGTTCAGGAGAATACCTCGCAGGTGCCTGAAAAATACAGGGATAAGAAGCTGACTGTTGCTCTTACCCTTCTTGTCAGGGAAGATAAAGTTGAAAAGCTCGGCGAGGTGCTGGACGAGATAAACAAACGTGACGGCTTTGCTGTTCGCTTCACAGGACCATGGGCGCCTTTCAGTTTTGTTGGGTTGAGGGAGGAAAATGAAGCCTGAAATAGCTTTCAGCCCCCCCTTGTTTCCACTGGAACATCAAAGGTTAAGGAGGAGCGAAGATGAAACCTGAACGAGAGAACAATTTTGTGGATTTGCTGGACAGACTCCTGAATAAAGGGCTTGTATTAAATGCGGATTTGATCATATCTGTCGCAGGCGTGCCTTTGATTGGAATTAGCTTGAAAGCCGCACTTGCAAGCATAGAGACGATGCTCGACTACGGGATGATGGAGGCATGGGATCAAAGCACAAGGGAATGGTATGCAAATCATTGCATGAAAAACGAGATACCAATTATTCAGGATGAGACAATCATTTACAGAACATTCGGATCTATCTGGCACAGTCAGGGCATCATTCACACCTGGAGACCAGGCTTCTGGTACCTCACGAACAAAAGGCTTCTCCTGTGGAGAAAGGAGCCTGCTGAGATGCTTTTTGAGACTCCGCTGGAGAAGATAGAGGGGCTCGCGATTAGCAGGGAAGTCCATTTCCAAAAAGAGCGCGAGGAAATTTACCTGCAATTCGATGGCAAAGGTGCTCGAATTCACGTATCGAATACCAGGGAGTTCAAAGAGGCGCTCGAAAGCGTTGGAGTGCTTGAGAAAGAGTTCTCAATCCCGTGCGAGCGCGTACCTTTGCCTGAGGGCGGAAACCCTGAAAAAGTACTTATTGCGTGAGGAGTATCAATCTTGAAGGGAATGGGATGAATTTGTTAGAGCAATCACAATTTTTGAAGAAAAGCTTGAAGTTCATTCTTTTTGGCGGAAAAGGCGGCGTTGGAAAGACAACGTGTGCAGCAGCAACTGCTTTACATCTTGCCAGGACCAACCCGGATAAAAAGATACTGGTCTTCTCCGCAGACCCTGCGCACTCGCTCTCGGACAGCTTTGGAGGGGTCTTAGGCGATGAGGTTACGGCGATAAAAGGCTTTGAAAATCTCTACGGCTTGGAGATAGACGCTCCGGGGCTGCAGGAGAAATTCAGGATAGAACACGATGTCGATATATTTGACTTAGCTACAAGGGCAATGTACTTCGACAGGGACATACTTCTGGATTTTTTCTCCTTCTCGTTACCAGGAATGGACGAACTCATGGCAGTAATGAAGATCATCGACCTCCTGAATGCCGGCGAATACGATCTGGTAATCCTTGATACGGCGCCAACCGGGCATACGATTCGCTTGCTGGGCTACGTCGACCAGATGCTCGAACAAATCAACGTCATGGAAAAGTCGCAGGAGAAGTATCGATACGCTGAGGCGGGATTCAAAGGAAGGTACGTGAAGGACGAGGCTGACAGGTTCTTAGACAGGCTGATGGGTGATATCAGGAATATAAAATCCATCCTTACAGATTCTAATACAACTGAATTTGTTGTGGTTGCACCCCCGGAAGCGATGGGCGTATATGAAACAGAGCGACTTCTCACAGCTCTCAAAAAGAATAAAATTCCTGTAAACCATATAATTGTTAACGGAGTTAATCCAGAAGTAGAGTGCGATTTCTGCAATTCTAAGAGAGAAAACCAGGAGAAGTATATCAAAGAGATGAAGGAGAAATTCACTGAGTATGAGCTCATCAAAATGCCTCTATTCCCCCACGAAGTTCGAGGAGCAGAGAATTTAAGCGAATTCGCACATGTTTTGTTCGGGAAAGCCTACGAATATACGCCTCGTCCAATCGAACGATTAGAACTCCGCAGGGCTGTCATATCGAAGATGCCGGAGCTGCTGGGGAAAGAGCTGCAGTTCCTGTTCTTCGGAGGTAAAGGCGGCGTTGGCAAAACAACATGCGCAGCCGCAACTGCGCTATACCTTGCTAAGACTAATCCATACAGGAAAATACTCATATTCTCAGCCTCGCCTGTGCATTCGCTGTCAGACAGCTTTGAGTGCAGGATAGGTGATAAAGGCGCTGCGATTCTCCCCAACCTGTTCGCCCTTGAGATGGATGCAAAGAAACTATTCGAGGACTTCAAGAAAAGATATATAGAAGAGATAAATGCGGTGTTCGACGCTCTTGAGGGTGAGAGACGGGTAGACCTATCCTTTGAGCGGCGCACAACGCTTGACCTTTTCTCCCTGACTCCGCCTGGATTGGATGAAATCATGGCATTGGCGAAGATAACGGAATTCACAGAAACCAGAGAATACGACCTGTTTGTATTGGATACAGCGCCGACTGGGCATTTGTTACGATTGCTTGAGCTCCCGGACATAGTTATGGAATGGTTGGACAAACTCGTTAAAACGCTGCGCAAATATGACATGATGCGAATAGCCGAAACCCTAAAGCTCCTGCTGGAGACGAAAAAGAAAATCAGGGACACGCAGAGAACCCTGACAGACCCGGAAAAAACCGAATTCGTTACCGTAACGATTCCAGAAGCTATGGGGATATTCGAGACAAAACGACTTCTAGAAGAGCTGCGCAGCCTCAGAATCCCTTCAGAGTACATCATAATCAACAAGGTTATTCCCCTGTCTGCGTGCAGTTTCTGCTCCTCAAAAAGAAAAGAACAGGAGAAATATATCGAAGAGATCAGCGGCTTATTTGCCGGGAATGCTCTCACCGAGATGCCCATGCTGCCCGGCGAAATCAGGGGAATAGATGCACTGTCGAATTTCGCCGAAATCATGTATGGAGGTTAGATGAAGCCTGAACGCGAGAACAATTTTGTGGAGCTGTTGGACAGACTCCTGAATAAAGGGCTTGTATTAAATGCGGATTTGATCATATCTGTCGCAGGCGTGCCTTTGATTGGAATTAGCTTGAAAGCCGCACTTGCAAGCATAGAGACCATGCTTGAATATGGGATGATGGAGGCATGGGATAAAAGCACAAGGGAATGGTATGCAGATCATTACATGAAAAACGAGATACCAATTATTCAGGATGAGACAATCATTTACAGAACATTCGGATCTATCTGGCACGGTCAGGGCATCATTCACACATGGAAGCCAGGTTTCTGGTACCTCACGAACAAAAGGCTTCTCCTGTGGAGGAAGGAGCCTGCTGAGATGCTTTTTGAGGCTCCGCTGGAGAAGATAGAGGGGCTCGTGATTAGCAGGGAAGTCCATTTCAAAAAAGAGCGCGAGGAAATTTACCTTCAATTTGATGGCAAAGGTGCTCGAATTCACGTATCGAATACCAGGGAATTCAAAGAGGCGGTTGAGAAAGCTGCCGCAAGAAATCTTGAAAAGGAAATTACAGGCGAAGAACAGAAACTTCACAGGATAAAGGCAGAGATTGAAGGCATGACAGCATCATCGAAAGAAGAAGAGCTCGCGCTAATTGCTGCCTGAAGATTTGATGCGATCATAAAGCAAATAAACCGCGGATGAACGCGGATAAACGCAGATAGCGGCTTAATAAATCTGCGTTCATCTGTGTTTATCTGCGGTTTTTTAGAAGCAGGAAAACTGAGGTAAGAATATGGTAACAGACGAAATAATACTGCGCGTGGCAGAGGCGCGCCACAGGGATGCTGGCAGGGGCATTGCCAGAATTGGCAAGGATGTCATGCAAAAGCTCGGCATGGTGAGCGGCGATGTTATAGAGATTCGAGGAAAAGGAATCGCTCCGGCTATTGTATGGCCGGCGTATCCAGAGGATAGCGAGGATATCATGCGCATCGACGGGAATATCAGAAGCAATGCGGGCGCAGCGATAGACGAGAAAGTTATAATACGCAAAGTAGAGGCATCACAGGGCGAGAGGCTCACCATTGCATCCACACAGCCCATTAAAATTATTGGAGGCAGCGATTACCTGTGCAAGATACTGGAAGGGCGTCCTGTTGTCAGCGGGCAGAGAATCAGGGTAGACATGGTGGGAAGACCTCTAACCTTTGTGGTTGCAGAGACCCAGCCGTCTGGTATTGTGATTTCAACCAGAAGCACGCAGATCGTTTTAAAGGAGAAAATAATCGAGGAAAAAAGACCTGCCACCCATGTCGCATACGAGGACATTGGGGGTCTGCGCCGTGAGGTGGGTCTGGTTCGTGAGATGGTTGAGCTTCCCATCCGCCACCCGGAGCTCTTCCAGAAGGTAGGGATCAATCCACCCAAAGGTGTGCTGCTGCACGGACCTCCAGGTACAGGAAAAACCTTACTGGCAAAGGCGCTTGCAAACGAGACTGCTTCAGGTTTTATTTATATCAGCGGTCCTGAGATCATGGCGAAGTACTATGGCGAAAGTGAGCAGAGGCTCAGGGATATATTCGAGGAGGCAGAGGCAAATGCACCCTCAATAATATTCATCGACGAGTTTGACTCAATAGCCGCAAAAAGAGAAGAGGTAAGCAGTGAGAAGCAGCTTGAACGCAGGGTTGTTGCACAGCTTTTATCCCTTATGGATGGACTGAAAGCAAGGGGCGATGTCATTGTTATTGCAGCAACCAATAAACCAAATCTGATAGATGAGGCGCTGCGCAGGGGAGGGCGGTTTGACAGGGAGATTGAGATCGGCATTCCAGACCGCAACGGCAGGCTTGAGATACTGGAAATTCATACAAGGGGAATGCCCCTTGGAGATGATGTGAAACTGGAAGAACTTGCAGATATTACTCACGGGTTTGTGGGCGCGGATCTTGAATCCCTCTGTAAAGAGGCTGCCATGCATGCCATTCGCAAGATTCTTCCGGAAATCGATATCGAGGCAGAGATACCTGCTGAGGTGCTGGACAGATTAAGGGTTACAGAGGAGGATTTCGATGAGGGGCGAAAGAGTGTCGAGCCCTCAGCCATGCGAGAGGTGTTTATCGAGGTGCCGAAGGTGGAGTGGAAAGATATCGGAGGGCTTGATGATGCAAAGCAGGATCTGATAGAGGCTGTGGAATGGCCCCTCAAGTATCCTGAAGCCTTTGCTGCTCTTCATTCAAAACCTCCCAGGGGCATACTGCTGTTCGGTCCTCCAGGTACAGGTAAAACAATGCTTGCAAAGGCAGCCGCCACCCAGAGCGAGGCAAATTTCATCAGCATCAGAGGCCCGGAATTATTCAGCAGATATGTCGGGGAATCTGAAAGAGCAGTGAGAGAGACCTTTAGAAAGGCAAAGCAGGCTGCACCTGCGATTGTATTCTTTGATGAGTTCGATTCCATTGCTCCTGTACGGGGAGCAAGCTCTGATTCACGTGTAACAGAACGCGTGGTAAGCCAGATCCTGATCGAGCTGGACGGCATGGTGGAACTGAAAAACGTGGTCATTATTGCCGCCACTAACAGACCTGACATAGTTGACCCTGCACTTCTCAGACCAGGAAGGTTTGACCGATTGATCTACATTCCTCCTCCCGATATAGAGGGGAGAAAGAAGATATTCAAAATCCATCTGGCTGAAAAGCCCATAGCGGATGATGTGGATATTGAAGAACTGGCGCAAAATTACAGAGGGGTATGTAGGCGCAGACATCGAGGCTATATGCAGAGAGGCTTCAATGCTCGCATTAAGAGAATTTATTAAACCTGACATGGAGCGTGAATATGTAAAAGAGCGGGTTAAAGAGATTGTAATAAAAAAGAAGCATCTTGAGATGGCAATAGGGCGCATCATGCCTACAGCATCAAAAAACAAGCTCAAGAAATATGAAAGCATGGCAGAAGAATTTGTAAAACATGTGGATGTAGAGGATAAAGATGATAGAGGCTCTCAGTATAAGGACGGAAACTCGCCTCAACATAGAACGTAGTGAGATTGCTTTATATCTCAAGGGTGATATGGTGTATATAATATATATTCATGTTAATGATGCTATGAAATTCAAGGAGGCAATCGAGAAAGTTTCTTCAAAGAAGCTTGAAAAGGCTTTTGAGGAAAGAAGCACAGTAATTATCGCTTGAGTTAAATGTAGACGGTGAGAAATGGTCGAAATACCTGATAATAAGAACAAATTGCCTGTATTGTTTTTTGCAATATCGGCATGCATTGCCCTTGCCTTTTATGTAGGCATTGTGAAAAATGAAACGATCTTCTATACCCATTTTTTCTATATCCCCACCATCCTTGCCGGGATATGGTATCACAGGAAAGCTATTTACGTTGCACTTGGGCTGGGTATGGTGCATATTTTTGTGACGTTCCTCTCTTTACATCCTGTTTCCCTGAATGAATTCGGAAGAGTGACCATTCTTATAACAGTTGCGTATATCATCGGGTCTGTCAGCGAGAAGCGAGCTAAAGTAGAGAAGGAGCTGATAGTTTCTGAAAAACAGCTTGGAGAAAACAAAGATTATCTGGATAATATTATTAAGAGTTCTGCGGATGCGATTGTTGTTGTGGACTTAAATGGGATCGTGCGTACATGGAACAAAGGAGCAGAAGGCTACATGGGATATACTGCAGATGAGGTGATAGGGACATCCAACATGAAACTTTTCGAAGACCAGAAAGAGGCGGACAGGATAATGGAAATGGTGCAGAGAGAGGGAGAGGTTAAAAACTACCGCACAGTCGCTTTGAATAAGGGAGGTAAGCCAGTTCATATCAGCATCTCAGCCGCATTGTTGAGGGACAGAAATGGGGTGCAGGTTGGCACTATCAGGATAAGCAGGGATATCACAAAAGAAATGGAGATGGAAGAAAAAAATAAAATAGAGCGGGAAAACCTGAAGGCAATATTTGCCAGCATGGCTGATGGTGTTTACATTGTATCAAAAGACTATAAAATAGAGTTTATGAATGAAGTTATGATCGATGAGTTTGGAGAGCGTGTCGGGAGTATTTGCCATGAAGTGTTTCATAATAAGGAAGAACCCTGTCCTCTGTGCAAAAGTAGAGAGGTATTTAAGGGAAAGATTGTAAGATGGGAATGGCACTCCCGCAGGGAAAATAAGACTTATAACCTTACTGAGACGCCTGTGAAGAATATTGATGGAACCGTATCAAAATTGACGATATTTAGAGACATCACCGGGATACTTGCAAAGGAGAGACAGCTCGCACATATCTCCAGACTCTCTTCGCTCGGAGAGATGGCTACCGGAATGGCTCACGAGATAAACCAGCCGCTTTCAGTGATCTCTCTAACGGCAGAAGGTATATTGCGGGACATCAAAAAAACTCGGGTTGATATGAGCCTTCTTTCACAGGACCTGGAAGATATACAGCGCAATGTCAGGCGGGTGGACAGGATCATCACCCACATGCGGACATTCGCCAGGCAGCCCGGGGAATTGAAGGCGGTAGAGCCAGAACAGATATTAGATAATGCTTTCATTATGCTTGGTGAACAGTTCAGGGCGCACAGTATTTCAGTTTCACGCCATATTGAAGAAGCTCTACCGCCTATCGAGGTAGATCCGAATCAACTCGAACAGGTGTTTATAAACATTCTGACAAATGCACGTCAGGTACTGGATGAGAAAGGGGAAGCGGCAGAACGGGCAGGCGAGAGCTTCCAGAAACAACTGAAGTGCAGTATCCTGCGAGAAGGTGATTGTGTGGTATTTGAATTTGCAGACAATGGTTACGGAGTCCCGGATGAGATCAAATCGAGGATATTTGAGCCGTTCTTTACCACAAAGGAACCAGGGCAGGGCATAGGGCTGGGTCTTTCTATTGCCTACGGCATTGTAACTCAATCGCTGAAGGGCAGGATATGGGTCAAGGACAACGAAAATGGAGGCGCAAGTTTCAAGGTGGCACTGCCTATAAAGAATAAATAACACGAGAGACAAAAGATGAAAATACTGATCGTTGACGACGAAATTGAGATCTGCAAGCGTATGCAGCGTGAATTGAAAAAAGAAGGTCATGAGGTTGAGTATAGAACATCACCGCTCAATGTTCTGGAAGAATTGAATAGAGCAAGGAGGGATACTCTGCCGTACAATCTTCTGCTCCTCAACATCCAGATGCCGGGGATGGATGGGCTCACCCTGCTCAGGCGCATCCGGGAAGAGTGCAATGGTATTGAGGTTATTATTACGACCGGGTTTCGTGAAGAGAATAAGGTGATCGAGGCTATCCGTCTTTCTGCAGGAAACTACCTGAACAAGCCTATCTCCCTTGAAGAACTCGATGCTGCCATCTCCCATGTGCAGAATAAGATAGTCGAGGAAACGCACAGGAATGCAAAGTACAGGATACTTGTTGTAGATGATGAAAAAGATCTGTGCACACACATCAAGCGTGAGCTGGAGAAGGAAGGGTATCAGACAGCATCAGCCTATACTGCAGAGGAGTGCATTGAGTATTTCAAGAAGAACAAAGTTGATATGCTGATCGCAGATATCAGGATGCCAGGGATGAGCGGTCTTGAGATGCTGGAGCGGTGCAGAGAGATAACTTGCGATTTTGTTTCCATCATCATTACAGGTCACGGCAATTATGAAACCGCTAAAAAGGCATTAAGGTTACAGGCTTATGATTATTTAAAAAAGCCCCTGTCGTTAGATGAACTCATCACCTCGACAAAGAAGGGGCTTGAGCGCCTCAGCGCTCTTCGCGGCAGTCATGCTTTGGAGGAAGAAAATGAAGGTACTCATAGTCGATGATGAGGAAGAAATCTGCAGGCACTTGCAGCGTGAATTGAAAAAAGAAGGTTGTGAGGTTGAATATACCACCTCACCGCTTGAGGTCATAGAGAGACTAAACGATGCAAAAAGACAGGAGATGCCTTACGAGCTGCTCCTTCTCGACCTGCGAATGCCAGGAGTTGATGGTTTCGAGCTGCTGAGACGCATCAGAGAAGCTCAACTTGATCTGGATGCTATTATCATCACAGCGTATGGCGACGAGGATAAGGCAGTAGAAGCAGTTCGCCTTGGCGCGGTGGATTATCTGCGTAAGCCGATTTCTTTAGAGGAACTCCATACGGCTATCTTCCGTGTCCGGCAGAAGAGGACTCAAGAAGCCAAGAAGGCATTGAGGCACCGTATACTTGTTGTGGATGATGAGAAAGATATGTGCGCACGCATCAGGCGTGAGCTGGACAAGGAGGGCTATCAGGTAGCTATCGCTTACGATGGTGTAAAAAGCCTGGATTACTTTAAGAACAACCGGGTAGATGTGGTCATTGCAGACATCAGGATGCCGGGGATGAGCGGTCTTGAGCTGGTCAGGCAGTGCAGAGAGATCAACGACGATTGTGTTTTTATTATCATTACAGGTTATGGCGACC
>JAHIHJ010000062.1 GCA_018899795.1 Methanobacteriota archaeon | reverse complement strand
GATATCGATGCCGATGCAAGGACAATGCTCATTTCTTTATTAAAAGACGGGAATGAAATAGATACAGCTGCACTGTCTGCAGGCCGGACTTATGTATATACGAAGAGAGTTGGGACTGTGTCTGATCTGCCAATAATAATGGTGAGACTTGACAGCGTTTTCTCTGGTAGGGAAATGTCGGCTGCGTTTATAAGGGGAATTTTTCAGATATCTGAAAACTATGCTACGGTCGGTACTGGAAATAAATTCGGGAAAATGGAAGTCCAGAGTGTAAGCAACGATAAAATAATGATGAGCAACGATGGAAGCATCAGTCTTGATAAGGGCAAAAATGAATTGCTCATGGGCAATTTGAGATTAAAAGTAGGCGACACAACGGATAATACCCTAAGATTTTATTTTGCAGTTGATGTTACCTCTGATATGGTAGCAAATCTACTTGTGATCGATGCCCCAGCTCAAGCCTATGCGGGTGAGGCAATCAGAATAAAGATCACAGCCGGGGGTACTCCTGTTGATGCTGCATCTATTGAATTTGATTCCAGCGATATCGGACAGACAGATACGAACGGTTCTTTCGACTATGATCTTCCACGATCTTTGAAAGGCATTCATGACATAACTGCAACAAAGCTCGGTTACCTGAAGGCCATAAAAAACATTGAAGTCCTGGAATATTTTGAGCGCAGGCTGAGCCTGGATATCCCGGTAACGGCCAATCAGTTTGAGACAATTAAGATAAGGGTCACTTCCAATGGAACTGCTCTTGGCGGCGCGACGGTGCGATATGATAATACTACCATTGGCTCTACTGATAATAATGGCACCCTGAACTATACACTTGAAACAAGCGGCACTCATTCGATATCAGCATCAAGGAGCAGCTATATCACCGTTGTAAAAGAAATTGAGGTAAGGGCACCTTACTCAGAGTATAAGGCTCTTGATATCAATATCAGTCCTGGCGTAGTTTTCACGAATGAACCAGTCGTTATCAGGTCGAACATCACGAATGCAGGTACGAAAAAAGATATACTGCCGGTCGAGTTAATAATCAATGGGACAGCTGTGGATAACTGGTCGATAGCTCTTGATCCAGGTGAGATAAAAGAGATCAATTTTACGAGAAAGGAAGCTAAAGCGGGGAATTATAGCGTTGAGATCAGTGGACAGAAAGGATCATTGGAGGTGAAACCGGGATTTTTTACCTGGAGTTTGATCCTTATTGTTTTACTGATTACGGCTTTGGGAGCACTCGCAGTGTATTTGATGACTTCAAAAAACAAGATAAGCATTGAGTCGATAAGAAAAAAATTAATGTAAGTTATTTCAGGAATATATTATAAAAATTTTATTAATATGGTGTATGGAAAATTTTATATAGAACCACAAACATTGGGATTGACCCGTACAAGCGTAATTTGTACATACAATTGAAGATTAAGATAAAATTTTAAGGAGGTTATTTATGGCAGGACAATTAGGAGGACAGCCAATCTTTATTTTAAGAGAAGGCAGTCAGAGAACAAAAGGAAGAGAAGCACAGAACAACAATATCATGGCAGCCAAAGCAGTAGCTGCGGCAGTAAGAACAACCCTTGGACCAAAGGGCATGGATAAAATGCTCGTGGATTCACTCGGTGACATTGTGATCACGAACGACGGCGCGACCATCCTGAAAGAGATGGATATCGAGCACCCGGCAGCCAAAATGATAGTGGAAGTCGCAAAGACCCAGGACGATGAGGTCGGGGACGGCACTACCACAGCAGCGGTGCTTGCAGGAGAATTCTTAAAGAACGCTGAAGAACTCCTTGAGCAGAACGTTCATCCAACAGTGATCGCTAACGGATACAGGCTTGCGGCTGCAAAAGCCAAAGAGATCCTGAAGACCCTTGCAGTCAAGGTTAACGTTGATGACAGGGACATGCTGTTGAAAATCGCAGCGACCGCAATAACCGGAAAAGGAGCAGAGGCACACAGGGATATCTTCACGAACCTGGCGGTTGACGCAGTGCTTTCAGTCGTTGATACCGAGAACGGAAAGCGAACAGTCGACGTGGATGATATCAAAGTCGAAAAGAAAGTGGGCAGCAGCATCGAAGCATCCGAACTTATCAAAGGCATGGTCATTGATAAAGAAAGAGTACACACCAATATGCCAAAGAAAATCACCAAAGCAAAAATACTCCTTCTCAACGAAGCGCTTGAGATCAAAAAGACAGAAGTTGATGCAGAGATCCAGATCAAATCCCCTGACCAGCTCCAGTCATTCCTTGACCAGGAAGAGCAGATGCTGCATGATATGGTAATCAAAGTCATTGATTGCGGCGCGAATGTCGTGTTCGTGCAGAAAGGAATAGATGATATCGCACAGCATTATCTTGCAAAAGCCGGCATCTATGCCGCAAGGCGCGTCAAGAAGAGCGATATGGAGAAACTCTCACGCGCAACAGGCGCAAAGATACTCACAAGCATGAAAGAGATCGAAGCTTCAGACCTTGGCAAAGCAGGTCTTGTGGAAGAGAAGAAGATCGGCGATGAGGCAATGACCTTTGTCATGGAATGCCACAATCCCAAGTCGGTCTCAATTATCCTTCACGGCGGAACAGAACACGTCGTGGATGAAGCTGAGCGCGCGCTGCATGATGCGCTGCGTGTAGTTGGTGTTGCTATCGAGGATGAAAAGCTCGTAGCAGGCGGCGGCTCTCCTGAGATCGAACTGGCGCTGCGCCTTCGCGAGTATGCATCCACCCTGTCAGGCAGGGAACAGCTTGCAGTCACCAAGTTCGCTGAAGCGCTTGAGGTCATCCCCAGGTCCCTTGCAGAGAATGCGGGTCTTGACCCCATCAACATGATCGCAGAGATGCGAAACCAGCATGAAAAGGGACACAAGACAGCCGGTCTTAACGTGTTCACAGGCAAAGTCGTGGACATGATGAAGGAAGGCGTTGTCGAACCGCTGCGGGTAAAGACACAGGCTATCGATTCAGCCACAGAAGCAGCAACCAT
Source organism: Methanobacteriota archaeon (assembly GCA_018899795.1). The sequence continues at coordinate 1,839 of JAHIHJ010000062.1, read as the reverse complement.
GATCCTTCGCATAGACGATGTTCTGTCCAGCAAGTCATCCGGACCACCAGGAGGAATGCCCCCGGGTATGGACGGAATGGGTGGAATGGGCGGAATGGATTAAGTGGGCTACCCCCACTTATTTATTTTTTATTTTTTTTTATATGTGGTTAATTAATCTAAAGTCAGAGGGAGTTTACGATGGAATTTCTTGATACTTCCGCTCATACAAAAGAGGAAAGCGTCAGTATACTCGCAAAAGAACTGGAAGAGCATCCCCTATTAATATTGACAGGACCGCAGGGCGTGGGAAAAACTACACTTGCCATAAAGCTCCTTTCTGAAAATGTGGGCGGTTATTTTGAGGGGAAGGCCCGCTCAGCCCAGCCTGTAGTATTGATAAGGAAAGATCTCGTCGAGAAAATGAAACAGGAACTGTTTGAAAAACGAAAGCTTCCGATCTTTGATGAAGATGAACCCATATATGTTGATGTTTCTTTCTATGACCAGATTAAACTGCTTGTTGAGAATATCTTCGATATCATGGAACTCGGTGAGCCTGAACTTATCAGGCAGATATCCCTTCTGATGAAAAAAATGGGGGTGGTTCCTGAAGCAATTGAACTTATCTCAAGCGATGATGAACTTGTGAAAAGAAGGCTACTGCGGCATCTTGATGCAAAAGAACGGTTATCAACTCTTATTGAAAAGGAGAAAAAGTACGGGATAGAATCCAATCTCTTGAGCATCCAGGGAGCAAAAGTTACAGATATAATTAATCGTGATGGAGTGGTGGAATATGATGAAGATCAGGTATCAAGGACGATTAAGGATTTTGACAGGATAATCCCGACAAAAGACATGACAGTAACTGACTGCATTATGAGAATGATGGAGATATCTGCCAATGAGAATAAGGAAAGCGGCTTCCTGGTGCTTCATAATGATAATAAAGAAACGATAATAAGCGACCTTGTTGTCGGGAAAACCACAAATTCCCTCATCGGCGTCACGCTGCTTGAGATATATGTTGGTTTCAGGCAGAACAGGTCGCTATACCGCGCTTATAAACATGTTAGAGAGGGGAAGCTCGAGGTCATACATTCTTACACGCCAACGCTTCAGGAGATAGAGGTTCTGGCAAATCCCTGGATACCGCCATCAGAAGAGCCGACTGAGATAATGTCATCAGCCGATGCTGCTGCTGCTGAACGGTTCGACATCACAGTGTCCGTGATCGAGGCTGATGGGAAAGTAGAGTCCTCGAGCAAAAAGAGGAAACTGGAACTGGAAGAGATCATTGCGGGGATCGAAGAGATAGAAGAATTTGCAATCGAACACCTGTGACATTTTTAAACTGATCATGTAAAAAACTTTGGTGTTGTCCAATCAAAAAGCAAAACAGCCACAGAGGCGCGGAGGCACAGAGTAATTTTTTCTCATTAGTCATCGGTTAAGAGAAAAACCGTGCAATAGAACGCGGATTTCGCGGATGACGCGGATACACGCGGATCCTTCCCAGCACAACATCACAATATCACTGATTGGTGATTGCAGATTAATGACTCACAATGGATAAGAATTATGTTGAGAAATGTTATTGATCTGGATGTTTCTGATTTTTATTTATATTTTTTTCTGTATCAAAAACCAATATTCGAAGAGTTCTTTTTCTTTTTCTTCATAATTATCGAATTTAATAGCTATAAACTTCCAGAAAAGCTTATTATGTTTCCTTTCAATCAAATGAACCATTTCATGAAAAATCACATATTCAATTAAATTTTCAGGTAAGTATTTCAAAAGGGTATTAATTGTAAGATTCTTATTAGGACTGCAGCTCCCCCATTTTGATTTAAT
>JAHIHJ010000061.1 GCA_018899795.1 Methanobacteriota archaeon | reverse complement strand
TCACTTTTTTCACAGATAGAGGAAACGATAGCATTCTTTAAAAAGAACGTAAAGAGAAGTGCGAAGATCGAAGGTGTTTATAGAAAAGAAGAATATGAGTATCCTGAGAAAGCCATACGTGAGGCGGTAGTAAATGCTGTGTGCCACAGGGATTACAGTCGCAAAGGTGCGGATATAAAGTTCGCAATTTTTGATGACAGGATTGAAATTACAAGTCCTGGAGGGCTTCTTCCGCAGATATCACTTTCTGATTTAGGTACAGGAGTATCAGAGCTCAGGAATAAGATTATCGGGAGGATCTTTAATGAGGCAGGTTTGATCGAAGGCTGGGGAACAGGTATCAGGCGGATAAGAAATGAAATTGAAGAAATGAGGTTAATGCCGCCTGAATTTAAGGACATTAACAGTTTCTTTAAAACGATAATTTATAATGAACCTTTGAAAAAGAGTGTAAAATTAGATCCTGATGAGAAAGAGATTATCGCATATATCCAAAAACAAGGGAAAGCAAGCACAAAGGAATTAGAAAAGAAATTGGGAAAAAGTAAGGCTACAATAAAGAGAAAGATCAGAACTCTTATCGATAATGAATATCTGATATGGGTTGGAAAAAGTCAAAAAGATCCGTCTGGATATTATGAACTTACTAGCTCAAAGAAGGTCCAGTTGTGAGCTAGTAATGAGCCAGTATGAGCCAGTAGTGCAATTCATGAGCCAGTATGAATATTTTAAAAGGTGGTATGCATTTCCTTAGACTCCCTCTTCTCAACCCTAAAACCCCGCCAGCTTGAAGCCATCAAGCACACACAGGCCCCCCAACTGATCCTCGCAGGCGCAGGCACAGGCAAGACAACGACCATCACCGCTAAGATTGCGCATATGGTTGAACGCGGTATCTTCGATAAGGGCAGGGTCGGAGCGCAGCGCTTTGTGGCTGTTCGGGGGGATATCGGGCGCCGGAATTGAATATTTTGGAAGTGATATATGAATCTCCACTGTGAACACGGTCTTCAAAAAAAGCAGGGTCACAGCCATTCACGTCCAATAGCCCCATCACCTTACTCCTCTCCCCCGCCATCTTGAATCTTCCGCACCCGGGCGCGCAGGCGGATCCGGGCTACGAACGAACACTATGGGCGGAGTGCCTAAGGCGGCGGGGAGGGGTTGATACTATAGTTTTATATACTGAACCTTCGTTTAATATATTGAACGGTGGTTCATTTGATTGAACTATTCAGAAAATATGTACAATGGAAGATCCTCGCCCATTTCATGGAGAATCCGAATACCTCTTTCCACATAAAACAGCTTGCGAGGATCATCGAGGTAAGTCCAGCCAGCGTGAGCAGTGCTGTTAAATCCTTTGAGGAAGAAGGACTGCTTTCAAAGGAAGAAAAAGGGCTGGCTCATATTTTCAAGCTGAACGCAGATAATAGTGTGGTTGCTCCGCTTAAAAAAGCATATGGCATTGCTTTCGTCATTTCTTCAAGACCGAAAGAAAAATTCCTCGAAACAGACCCGCATATCATTTCCCTTGCCCTTTTTGGAAGCTATGCGGATGGAAGCTATGATGAAAAAAGCGATATCGATTTTCTGGCAGTGACATCCACAAGAAAGGAAGATCTCATAAGACCTGCAAAAGATATAGAAGATGAACTAAAAAAAGAGGTAAGTATATCGGTAATCAAATTATCAGAATGGAGATCTATGGCAAAAAAAGACGATGCATTCTATAAAAGAATTGTGGAGAACCACATTCTGCTCTATGGGAGTGGGTTAAAATGAAGCTTGCCGAATGTTTCCAGAAAGGTCTGCTGAAAAGAATATCGCCAGATATAGAGAATGCTGGTCGTTCCATCAAGCTTTCCATGGAAAATATCGAAGACGCTGCGGAGAATCTTACTATACATCGATACAGGGTTGTAGCGATCCTGAGTTATACGGCAATGTTTCATGCGGCACGAGCGATTCTTTTCACCGATGGTATAAAAGAGCGCAGCCATGAATGTATTCCTGTTTATATTGTAGAAAATTATCCGGAACTGGAGACTTTAGCAAATATTCTTGATTCGTACAGAAGATTCAGGCACGATGCGATATATGGGCTTGATTTTGTCATAGATGAGAAAGAGGCACGAGCTTCTCTGGAGACTTCAAAAGAATTTCTGGAAAAAATAAAAATATTCATTGATAAACGTAAATGATATTGATGCAAGAACTAGGTGTCAATAAATTTTTAGAATCTATTACAATGGGGTACGCATACATAAGATGGCTGAGTTTGCGGAGGGCGCCTGCGGCTTAGATATGCTCTTTTTTTTCTTGGCGCGGGTTTTGATGCGGGGTGGTTGCCCTGGGACATATTGGAGCCGGAATTGAATATTTTGTAAGTGATATATGAATCTCTACTGTGTACAGGGTCTTCGAGCAAAGCAGGCAAGGAGCGTTTCCAGAAATTCTTTCGGGAGATTTTTGTGGACAATGCCATTATAAACCTATATGCGAGTATAAGAAGTAAGAAGTTGATTTGATCATATGCAAAAAAGTGATATAGCATCGCGCCGAAGAGCGCTCAAGACTGAACTCAAAAGAGTAGTTAATGAGCTGAAGAAGGCGGGAGTCGAGAGGATCATATTATTCGGATCCCTTGCCAAAGATGATATCGGTCATGCAAGCGAAGCAAGACGGTGGCTCCTCCAGGCAAAGCATGATCTTGACGATGCAAATTTTTCTCTGGAAGGAACATAAAAAAGCACGCTGCAACGCTTGATATTTATTACATCCCGACGCGTTATCCGAATGGACTTCCGGGCGGGATACCTTCAGAAGCATATCAAAAAGAAGATGCTGATAGGGCGCTCTCGATATGCAATGAAGTTATTAATATGGTCGAAAAAAAAATCGGAAAGGTAAACATATGAGATGATCTTACTGGCTCAGAGAAAGTCTGCAGTTGTGAGCTAGTAATGAACCAGTATGAGCCAAAAATATAATTCATGAGCCAGTATGAATATGATAAAATTACAGGAAATCAGGGAAATGGCAGAAGATTATAGAGAAAGACTTCAGAGTTTACTCAGAAAATGATTCCAGTTCGATTCGGAGGACTATGATTTTGGTATATACTGCATAATGAAAAGGACGAAGCGCACATTATGATATTAATCGCTCATTTAAATGAGCGCG
>JAHIHJ010000007.1 GCA_018899795.1 Methanobacteriota archaeon | reverse complement strand
GAAGCGGCAGGTTTCCATTTTTATCTGCGTCATAGTATTCCCCGACTGAAAATAGCGTGCTCAATATCATCCTGTTCATCGTGAGCGTCCCGGTTTTATCAAGGCACAATACAGTTGCAGAGCCCAGCGTCTCAACCGCTGGCATGCGCCGTGTCAGAACCCGTTTTTTTGACATTCGCCATGCGCCCATGCTCAGGAATATCACCAGTACCACCGAGAACTCTTCAGGCAGCAGCGCCATGCTCAGGCTAAGTCCAGCCAGGAGGCCGTCCAGCCATTCGCCCCTCATGCCAAAAACAATGACGACAAGGATACAGAGGATCGATCCTGCGATAGCAAAATTCCGGACAAGTTGTCTTGTTTCTTTCCGCAGAGGCGTATCTTCCTGGTCAATACCCCGAAGACCTGTGCCGATCTTACCCATCTGCGTGCGGATCCCTGTGGATGTGATCTTTGCCATGCCGTGCCCCTGAACTACCAGCGTTCCTGAATAGACGAAGGGCAGATCATCCCCGCCGGGCTGCACCTGCGCGGTCTTTCCGTCCCACTGTGATTTCCTGACAGCCAGCGATTCCCCGGTAAGCAGTGATTCGTCAACCATCAGATTTGAACAAAAAAGCACAACCCCATCAGCAGGGATGCGGTCGCCTTCTCTCAGTATCAAAACGTCATCCCTTACCACTTCCCGCCCCGGAACTCTCTTTTGTTTCCCTTCCCTCAAAACAAGCGCCCTGGGGCTTGAAAGGTTTTTCAAGGCTTCAAGAGCCCGTTCGGTCTTTCTTTCCTGGTAAAAAGTTATTCCAGCGACAACGAATACAAAAAACAGCAGCATCAAAGCATCGTTTTTTTCACCGAGGAATAGATAGATGATACCAGCGCCCAGCAGGAGCAGCAGCATCGGTTCGCGAAATACGTTCAGAAGTATGGAAAAAAGGCTCTGCTGTTTTTGAGAGGGCAGTTCATTGTAGCCCTCTTTCCTAAGTCTTATTGCAGCTTCTTCATCCGAAAGCCCGGTTATACTTTCAAGATCAAATTTTTGTTCCATATTTAATCAAATATACTGATATTTTATATCATATATAGATTCTTGTGATAAACTATATACTTCTATAATAAGAATTTTCAATGAGGTGAAAGAAATGAAAGAAAAGGAAATCTTGAAAAAAACGTTCCCAATACAATATTATTCGCTAACCGAAGAATTTAAAGAAATGGATAAAGAAGACAGGGATCTCTATCTATTCCTGCGCGGCGGATTAACTGCCAAATGAGAGCGAATGAGAATGCAGAGCATTAACAAAATAGAGATTTAAATCAAGATACTTCTGTTGACATATTGATAGCTATCTCTGCGATATCTCCGCTATAGCTCGCTATTCTCCCAAGGCTGTCAAGCATCGTTTTCATTAAAATAGCAGATTGAATATCTTCTATATTGAACAATTTTTTTGAAATATCAGACTGGGATTTCTCAACCTTTTTAAGTTCGTGAAGGACTGTTTCAGCCATATCATCGTTTCTTGTAAACAATGCCTGAATCGACTTTTCGAAAGTTGCAACTACAGTATTGGTAACTCCTATAAAATCGTCCAGTTGCATTTCTTTTTGAACTTCACATAACTGGATATAATTTTTTGCTATGTTTTCAATATGGTCAGCAATTCTTTCAAGAACTTTTACCACGATCCTGTATCCAAGGCAGTCGCGTTGAGATTTAATTCCAAGTTTTTCTGCTACTTGCTGGTATTCTACAGCACTCTTAAGCTGCCTGACAACTAAAAAATAGAGCCTGTCGATTTCTTTCTCTCTTTCTATTATATCTTTTGCCAGCCCGATATCCATAGTTTCTAAAGCCTTAGCAAGATCAAGAAGCATCGACCTGTCTATAGCGAACATTCTCTGGAGTAGCTGTATGGTACTCATACGTTTGTAATCCAGCATTATCTCAAGTGTCATTGCAACGTTCGTGTCCTCGACTATTTCGACACCTATCAAGTAGTCCAGAATCTTGCGTATGATTTCCCTGTATGCAAGATGATCCTTACTGTCCAGTTTTATCTTGATCGTATCATAACCCACCAGATAAGAAGCGATTAATATTCGTTCAAGAGCTCCGCTTGATGTTATTTGTGAGATCTTAATCTCTTTTGTTCGTGACTCTTTTTCAATTACACTGGTCTCAATCAGTAATGAACTGCCTTGTTCTGAAACCACCAGCGAGTCTCCGGGTTTCAAATTAGTTTTCTTAACCCATTTTTTGGGCAGTGAAATTACATAGGTCGAACCACCGCTAACGTAAACCTTTCGTGTTTCCATATTATCTTTACTCTACTGATTTTATATAGTATATATAGAGTATTGTGATAACAGTATCTCCGAAGAGATGATAAAAAATTAATACAGTAAAATTTTTAGCACCTTATTTCACTCTCAATAGCCCTTTTT
>JAHIHJ010000060.1 GCA_018899795.1 Methanobacteriota archaeon | reverse complement strand
TCTATTCTATGCTCAAGTTTCCCCTCTCCGAGAGCTCTTGCTCCTTCAGTGACAGACCTGATCGGTCTTATGATAAAGTATGTTCCTGCAAGCCCGAAACCGACAAGCATAACCATTATCAACATCAGGATAAATGGGATCTTATTGAGGATCTGCCGTGCAGTTTCATCAATATTGCCCGTTGCAAGCACAGTGACTTCTTTGAGGTTATTGGCGAGTATCTCACTCTGATCACCGATAAGCTTCCCCATATCTATGGATGATTGGTAAAATACCGGTAACTCGCTTGAGGCAAAAATAAAACCATATCCTTGTTCCAGGTTCACTGATTTATCCCCGAATTCCCGCCCATATGTCACAGGCACCCATACCGCCACCTTTGTCTTCCCTTCAAGCATCTGCTCGTTAAAAAAATCACCTTCGCCTGTGACATAGAGTGAGTTCATGATCCTCTTCATGTATTCATCACCGCTCTTTCCCCACAGGATCTTTGAACTCGGTATGTGCATAGGGAACAGGCCGCTGGCATTATATTCCTGGAAATTGCTTTCATTTATCGGTGGTACAAGCTCTCCGTTCTTATCATATCCTTTGCTGAAATACTGCTTCGGGTGCAGAAGCCAGCCTTCATTGTCAAGGAGCGCCAGATAGTCTCCAGAGAGCAGGTCAGTCAGTGGAAGCCTGTCATAATCCAGCGGTCGAATATGCTGCATGTACTCAAGTACGTGGATAGAATCCAGCCCCAGCATGAGAATGCCTATCTTTTCCCCATCCCTGTAAACAGGTGTGACGAACCTCTGGATACCGTGTGCATATTTTCCATATGGATTTCTATTACCTGCATGGGCTTGCGTTATGTTAAGTATCCTGCCCTCTATGTGGCTCACATATATCTTACCCTTTTTTAGCTTCATCCCTTCCTTATAATAATTTGTGACCGGGGCATCCGGTGCTGCCCGTGACTTGAACTCAAGGAACGCATCTTTGCTCAGATCAAGAAGATCTTTACTGATAGAGCCGTTTTTTATCTTGACCCTTTCCATACCGTCTGTCCCGATGAATGATATTTCCGAATACACAGGAAGCATTTCATAGTTATCAGTGTTAAACCAGACAGCTTTTCGTCTGGAGTTCATGAAATTGAGGTATGTTCGTTCATCCTGGGGGAGGGTTGAAAGAAAGATGGCATCGTCTTGCACACCTCTTAAGAACTCCGAGATCTGTTTTGATATTTCGGTCAGTCTTATTCTTATAAGCTTATCAGACTGGGCATCGAGAGTGTCTTCGCTGTTTTTTATAGCGATCTCCTTTACTTTCTGGAAACTTTGATTACTTTCATACTGGAGTGAATCTGTGGCATTATTTATCTGCTTCTTAAGAACCGGGAAATCTGATAATATATAGGAGGACATTATGACAAGAGGGATCAAGACTATTATTAACACCAATAAAGAGATTTTGTATATGACGGAGGTGCGTTTCGTGAACTACTCCCCCCTAAAAGGCGATGGAGCTTCCTGCTTCATTGCTTCTCTACTGAGATTGCTTAGGCAGGCTTGAAATCCCATAGTTCCTACGGTACTATTTGATCTTTTTAATATATTAATTGCAGCATTATGGTCTCTATCCAGTTCCAATCCACAGAAAGGACATGAATGTATCCTTACTGATAGGTCTTTTTTGACTGAATTACCGCACCCACTGCAATTCTGTGATGTGTTTCGTGGATTAACCAACTCAACTATTTTCCCAGCGTATTCTGCTTTGGTTTTTGTGAAATTGATTAACTGTGACCATCCTGCATCTGATATGGATTTAGCAAGATGATGGTTCTTGACCATGTTTTGTACTTGCAAATCCTCAAACACAATACGGTCGTATTCATTGACAAGAGTTCTGCTTGTCTTATGAGCAAAATCCTTTCTCTGATTCCTGATTGTTCGATGTACTTTTGAGACGATGATTCTCTGTTTGTTTCTGTTCTTAGACCTGAGTTTCTTTTTTGAAAGATGTATCTGTTCCCGTGATAGTCGTTTCTCTGATGCTCTTAGAAATTCAGGAGGTTCGATCTGACAACCGTTACTCATTGTTATCAGGGAACTCAAACCCACGTCAATTCCTGTTTCGGTCTTGATCTCGACAGGAACTATGGATATGTCAATTTCGCATGAAAAAGAAACATACCATTGGTCAATATCCTTCTTGATGGTACAGGTCTTGATTTTACCTCCGATTTCTCGATGCAGGATGATCCTGATGTTTCCAATTTTTGAAAGATTAAGTTTCCCATCTTTAAGATCAAAACCATTTTGCGGATATGTGAAGCTATTGTATCGTTCTCTTCCCTGAAAACGAGGATAGCCGAAGCCATTAAAGAAATTCTTGTAACTTCTATCCACTCGTTTCAGGACGTTTTGGAGTACCTGAGAGAATACGTCTTTCTGGAAATCTGTCTTTGATCCTGACAGGCTATTAGCCTGATCGTAATAGTTCAACCAGTCTGGTTTTCCCCAGGGGCATATATCGAATGTTCTCTCCAATTCGTTAAGTTCGGATTGTCGCTTTCGTTCTGCAAGAGAATCATTGTACAGGTGTCTGCATGTAGAAAGTGTTCTATTCAGGGCTACTTCTTGATTTTTAGTAGGGTATATTCTGAATTGAAACGTTTTCTTCATACGTTCTTTTGTTCCTCTATGTATTTATATC
>JAHIHJ010000059.1 GCA_018899795.1 Methanobacteriota archaeon | reverse complement strand
TATCTAACATTATGGTATTTAAAACTTTCTTTTTTGTTAGAAATACATAACTTCAAAAAATTAAAAAATGCATACCCCACAATATGTTCCTCTCTTGTCACTCTTTAAATTTTATTCAACATAACCTATATTTTTTATATGATATTTTGTTAACGAATTGTCTTTTAAGAATGAATTTGTAATATTTTTAGCTTGTTCAGCACTTATAACACTATGCCAATCATCAATTTCATATCTATGTGAGTAATAATACCGATAATAATGTGCTGCATATAAAATAAATATAATTATAATTAATGCAATAATCCATCGCTTGATGTTGCGGCTAATATTTCACCTCTTTTTCCGAACATCCCATATCACCAGCAGAACAACCACAAAGATGCACCCAATAAGGAACATCAGCCCCGGATGCGCTGTGACCGTATCAGCAATATTCGCCAGCATATCCGGCGCCCCCCCTTTGACCGCGCCGCCCTCATACATCAAAGGCGTCGGCACAGGAGATTGCGTTGCTGCGGCTGTGGATTGGACACTTACGGCAGATGTCTGGTTCATCTCCTCGATCGCCATCATACCGCGTTTTGCTGACTCGTTCACCGCTTCAGGCGCAGAAGCAATATTCAGTGAATCTGCGGCGTCTTTAATATCATAACTATAACTTGTTTTTTCTACAATCCACGGCGGCGCGCCCACCCTGAATAATAAGAACTCGATGATGCTTGAAGCCAACACCGCAGCCAGCACAACTCCGACATATTTCCTGAGAATATCCGTAATAGACTTCCGGTCTGTCTTTTCAGGCACGATAACGATGAGTTTTCGGACGGGCGCATATATCCTGACTTCCCTGCCCTTCTCGCTGTATTTTATCCTTTCTACCTTGATGAGCCCCACGCTTTCCAGGTTCTCAAGGTTATAGACAATGGTCGTGAGAGGCGTCGCAAGCCGCTCCGCGATATCGGAAGCAGAGAGCGGTGCATCAGCCAGCAGTTCTATTATCTTGCGCGCCATGTCGTTGGAGATGACCTGGGTTATCTTCTTTGATTCCTCGCCAAGGGGGAGGATTAGGAGCTTTTCGTCGCCTGGTGGGGCTTCATTTTCTGCCATTTTAGTATTAATTGGCGGGGATGTTAAAAGAGATTGCTTAAACTACGAAATGGTTCGTAGTTTAGGAAAAAGTTTTATGAGTGTGAAGCACATATAAACAGCGGTGGTAATCCTGGAAACAGCTTTTGCCGGTATGAAGAAAACAATCCTGTTCCTGGCTGGGATCTCAATCATGTTTGTTTTATTTAGCGGCTGCATACAGGAAAATGTACTTTCTGAGGAATCCGGTGATGAATCCGGCAATTATACGATTTACAATTATTCAACGCCTGGTTTTGAGATCGACAAGGAGCAGGCTTCTGAGGTATGGGAGAAGGTGAGATTTTCTGATGATGCGAAGTTTGTCACCCGGGAGAAAAACTTTTCAGTAACCGTTTTTGTTCAGCGCTATGCTAAAGGAGCCGATGATAATTTGATCTATGGAAGTTCTACGGCAGAATGGATCGTTGTTGTATCCTCGATCCCTGATGAAGCAGAGGATGTAAAAATAGCGATCTTCAGACTTGAATATCAGACATTTGGCTTTAAGAGATCATATTATTTCAGTTACCCAAAGGTAAAAGAACCTACCCTGCAGCAAAGCATTGCTGTTATGGAAGAGGAGATGAAGAAAGAGCCTGCCATGTTTCAATCCATAAATGAGAATGCAGTAGTTCTGAATGATGGAAATTTTATCTTCTCCTACCATTCCTCTAATTATGGGGGAGAAAGGCTTCTTTTTAGCTGGGATAGAGATCCAATCCAGCACAATGGTATAAACGGTTTTTTGTATTCCGTTGGCTTCAATGCGATAACAAAATTCGAAAAATTCGATAACAATGGAACTATTAATGCTTTCAGCATGGCAAAGTCCGCTTCACTAAGACTTAATGATGAAAAAACCAGGGTTTACCTGGAACTCAATGACGGCAGTAATGCTGAACTCATCGCCAGGATGGAAAATGACAATTTAAACATATATGGGACAACAGCCGATACTGGAGCAACTATAATATTTAATAAATACTCTGGAAAAACAATATTCTATGCAACAAAGGCTGTATTTACCGAGCAAACAGAACGAATAAATGAATTAAGCGGGAAGCTTATAGTTCCAGGAGAAGAAGTAAATGGGACTACCCTTCTGCCCGGCATTGAAACCCGCTTCGAATCCCTAAGCTCGCCTGCATACAGGGGGACATCAACAGTCGCAAAACTATCATTTGCAGCTAATAATAATCCCCCCAATGGAAGCGAGATCAAGGTGGACTATAAGACCGAAGGTCTGCATGCGGATGGCTCACCTCAGTCCGCAAATGACGGATTTTCTATAATCCCGGAGAAAAAAAAGCTGATATTTCCGGGAAGTGAAGGACAGCAGATCGAGTATTCAAACCTCACGATCAAAACAAGTCCAAAAGCCGCAGAAGGGGATTATCTCATAACCATTACTTCAAGATACAGAGGACTGGTGGCGGGCAGAATCGTACTGTCTTTCAAGATAGGCAAAGGCGGAAAAAAGTCTGGCGGAAAGTCCATGACAGAGGGCTCGTGGAATATCGGGTACTCAGCTGACAATCCTCTTCCTCTTAACATGACCGAGAAAGAAGAGATGATGACCATAGCACTTGCCGACCCTGAATTGAAAGGCAGGAGATACGAACTCAAGGGAGTGACTTCTGAATTCCTCGACCTTGAGAATTATTCAGGCTTTTTTGCTGTTGTTACCGTAGATGTAGGAGACCCGGACTATACTGGCGAGATTATCCGCTACATCGTTGACAGGGAAGAGAAAAAAATCATCGGTAGTAGCGCGACCCCACGAAATGCCCTTGAGTATTTCAGAGGTGAGGCTTTTGATGAGGAAAAGGGTAATTTCACAAAGAGATGGGATGCATGGAATTTCCCCGGTCTCTGGCTTGATAATGAAACCAATGCCTCCACTGAGACCTTGATCATAGATCAGAGCTTGCTGAACAATAGCTACAGGGTGATAGATAAACATAACCTGATATATTCTACTAAATCTATAACTTTAAATTACGAAGTCTATGTAAATGCAAATAGAACTCCGGCTGGTACGAATGGCTATTATTCAGCGATT
>JAHIHJ010000058.1 GCA_018899795.1 Methanobacteriota archaeon | reverse complement strand
GTTGTTGAGATAAAAGCAGAGCTTGATGGGGCCAATCTTGTATTCCTGGTCGCAGGCTTAGGCGGAGGAACTGGAACAGGCGCTATGCCTGTAGTCGCTGAGATCACGCGGGAGATGGGCGCTCTTACAGTTGGATGCGTTACCATTCCGTTCACGATCGAAATGTCACGAAGGGAGAAGTCAAGGACAGCGATATCCCAGCTTGCCCAGTCATGCGACTCTGTAGTTATTATCGATAACTCAAAATTAAGAGAGGTAGCAGGCAATCTTCCATTGAAGGAAGCACTGAACGTAGCCAATGCGCTTGTTGGAGCATTCGTAAAGAACCTTACTGACACGATTACTCAGCCAAGCCTTGTCAACCTTGACTATGCTGACCTTCGCGCTGTAATGGAACGCGGCGGCGTGTCGTCCATTGGCATAGGAGAAGGTGACGGCGAGGACAGGGTCGAAAAAGCAGTAGCACAGGCTCTAAGCACACCGCTTCTTGATGTCAGGGACATCTCGGCAAGCTACGGCGTACTTGTCCACATAGTTGGCGGCGAAGACCTGACACTGGAAGAAGTCGCTGTTGCAGGCGAACTGATAATGGATAAAGTCCCCAACACAAAGAGGATCATCTGGGGCGCCAAAGTGGATAATAACCTTACTGGCATGGTGCGTGTAATGGCTGTGCTGACCGGTGTTGAGAGTCCGTTCCTCTCCGGAGAAGAAACGCAGAGGATACGAGAGGCGTCGCATGTTGAAACACCTGTTGAAGAGCGTGAATCAAGACCTGAACCTGCAGTAAGACCAAAGGTAGAGGCGCCAAAACCGAAAACTGTTACGAAGGTCGAACCCCCGAAGAAAGAAGCGAAGAAGGAAGAAAAGAGCAGCAGCATGTATATCTGGATCATCTTGATCGTCTTGATATTAGCTGGTCTGCTCTGGTATTTCAAGGTAATTTAAAAGTCGACAGTTCCGGTAATCCCGGAACCCATATTTTTTTTTGTTTTATTCTCTTTTTTCGCTTATTTCCAAACCATAAGTTTTAATTGCATTATCACATTACTAACCTCCATTCTCTGGAGATCATTTTTATGCTAAAAGAAGCTTCGCAGTACGATGCAAAAGTATTAGAGCAGAATATCCAAAAGTTCTGGGATGAAATAGATGCTTATTCCCGCGTCAGGGAACTCAGGAAAAATGGGAAGAAATTCTTTTTTGTGGATGGCCCCCCGTATACCACAGGCAGGATCCACCTTGGAACAGCCTGGAACAAGATAATCAAGGATTCCATACTGCGCTACCGTTCCATGAGCGGGTATCATATACTTGAACGCGCGGGATGGGATATGCATGGTCTTCCTATCGAGGTTAAGGTGGAAGGAGTGCTGGGGTTCAAGTCAAAGAAGGATATCGAGACTTACGGTGTGGGTAATTTCGTAGCTAAATGCAAGGAGTTCGCGCTGTCGCACAGGGATGAGATGACAGTGCAGTTCAGGAATCTGGGAATCTGGCTCAACTGGAAAGAGCCGTACATGACACTTCGCAATGAGTACATAGAGGCTGCATGGTGGACGCTGAAACAGGCACATGTTAAGAGGCTTCTTGAAAAGGGTCTGCGCGTGGTGAACTGGTGCCCGCGCTGCGAAACAGCCATAGCCGACTCTGAGGTTGAATATGCAGATGAGACAGACCCTTCCGTTTATATAAAATTCCCGGTAAAAGGAGAGGAAAATACATACATCGTTATATGGACAACAACGCCCTGGACGATCCCTGCCAACATCGCAGTGGCAGTGCATCCATCCTTTGAGTATGTGAAAGTCAGGGTTGCAAAGGACGGCAAGGAAGAGATACTGATAATGGCAGAGCAGCTAATGGCTAATGTACTCAAACAGGGCAGGTTTAAGGAGCACGAGGTTCTTGAACGAATGCTAGGTGAAGACCTCCGTATCGAATACGATGCCCCTCTTGGCGAAAAAGTGCCTGCTCAAAAGGGTTTTGCTCATAATGTTTATCTTGCGGATTTCGTCACAGCAGAGAACACAGGATGCGTCCACATAGCGCCCGGTCATGGTATGGATGACTTTGAACTTGGTATGAAGCACGGATTACCCATTTTCTGCCCCGTGGGTCCTGACGGCAGGTACACAGATGAAGCCGGGGATTACAAAGGAATGCATGTGAAGGAGGCTAACAACGTTGTGCTCGATGATCTTACCAGGAACGGACTGCTCCTTGCAAGCGGCAAGATCTCGCACAGGTACGGTCACTGCTGGAGGTGCAAGACATCCATAATCTATCTTGCCACAGAGCAGTGGTTCCTGCGTATTACTGACATAAAGGAACAGATGCTCGCCGAGATAAAAAAAGTCAAATGGTATCCGGAATGGGCAGGTTCTGCGCGCTTTGCAGACTGGGTCAAAGGGTCGCGCGACTGGTGCATATCGCGCCAGAGGTACTGGGGTATCCCGATCCCTGTATGGGTATGCGAGTCCTGCGGTGCGACAGAGGTAATGGGAACAAGGCACGAACTTGAGAAGCGCACCGGAGTATCAAAACTTCCAGACCTGCATAGACCCAATGTAGATAATATCCATATCAAATGCAAATGCGGCGGAAAGATGAACCGGGTCCCTGACGTGTTTGACGTGTGGTTTGATTCGGCTGTGGCATCATGGGCGACGCTTAACTTCCCGCATGATGAAAAAGCCTTAAAGGATTGGTGGCCTGCGGACTTTATAACCGAAGGACACGACCAGACGCGCGGCTGGTTCTATTCGCAGCTTGGGGCAAGCATGATAGCGTTCGGGAGGGCGCCGTACAGGAGCGTGCTGATGCATGGTTTTACCCTTGATACTGAAGGAAAGAAGATGTCAAAGAGCCTTGGCAACGTGGTGTCGCCAGAGGAAGTGATAGCAAAGGTCGGCGCAGAATCGCTTCGCCTTTATGTGCTTTCGCAGAACGCGCCCTGGGATGACCTGAAATTCAGCTGGGATGAAGTGGGGAACGTGCACAGGATGCTGAATATCCTGTGGAACGTGTACCGATTCCCGCTACCGTATATGGTTCTTGATAAATTCGATCCTCTTGGGATAAAAGGGACGCCCGAAGCATTGCGGCTTGAGGACAGGTGGATCCTATCGCGCGTGCAATCGCTCATAAAACAGGTAGACACAGCAATGTCCGAGTACAATCTCCACAAAGCTACGCGTCCGATATCCGAGTTCATACTCGAAGATCTGTCGCGCTGGTATATACAGCTCATCCGACCACGGACGTGGCGCGAAGCAAACGATCCTGACAAACTGGCTGTGTATTATGCCCTGTACGAGGTGCTTGTCACACTGACAAAGATCATAGCACCTTTTGCTCCCCACATCTCAGAAGAGATGTACCAGAACCTTGTGCGAAATGTCGACCCAGAAGCGCCTGAAAGCGTTCACATGTGCGACAGGGCGGCGCCAAAAGAGGAGTTCATTGATACTGAACTTGAGAAGCAGATGAACATCATCAGGGAGATCGTTGAAGCTTCGTCCAACGCAAGGCAGAAATTAAAGAGGAAACTGAGATGGCCTGTGAAAAAGATAGTCGTGGCTCCAAAGAATGAAGATGTCGGGGCAGCGGTCAGGAACCTTGAAGAAGTATTGAAGGAGCAGACCAATGCAAAGGAGATAGTCCTTCTTGCGCCCGGGGAGTCATGGAACGAACTTGGCGTTGAAGCGCTGCCTGTTCATGCAGCGCTTGGTCCTGCCTTTAAAAAAGAGGCTGGCAGGGTACTTGCTGAATTGAAGAATACTGACGGGAAAGCTATCAGGAAAGCGATCGCTGAAAATGGCAGTTTTGAACTTAAGGAATGGACGCTTACTGCGGACATGGTGACTTTCAGGGACACAATACCGCAGGCTATTGCCCAGGCAGGATTTTCAGCCGGGGATGTGTATGTGGATACCGAACTCACCCACGAGATAGAATGTGAAGGCTACGCCCGCGAGGTCATACGCAGGCTTCAGGATATGAGAAAGGAGCTTGACCTTCTTGTGGAAGAGGAGATAAACGCGATCGTGGAGATAAGGGATAAAAGAGTGCTGGAACTTGTATCAGACTCAAAAGATTTCATTTCAGGTGAAGTGCGTGCGAAGTCTCTGGTTCTTGGTTCTGGTATTGAAGTAGAAGGCAACCTTGTCAAAGACTGGGATGTAGAGGATGTGAAGATGAAGATGGCAGTGTCGAGGTTATAATATATCACTCATGGGAACTTAACTTTCCATTTATTCTTGTATCTTCAGAAGTTCACTTTTCCTGACCTCCGCGCCTGCGCGGTATGCCGCCACTATCGCTCCAAGCAGTATCGGGGCTACAAAGAAACCGGCAATGCCTCCGACCATCCCGCCTCCCAGGAAAGCAAGGATGATAAGCATTGGATGAATATTCGATTTTGCCTGGATGATATATGGTCTTATAAGTAGTTCTGGCGGCAGGATCACTACCACGAAAGTCACCAAAATAAAAAGGAGCGCACTCTCGCTTCCCAATTCAAAATACCTGAATATCCCAAGCACTATTACCACCAGCCATCCAGTTAATATGGGAATGATCGCTGCGATCAGCATAATGGCAGAGAGTGCAAGGACGTTATCAAAACCAAAAGCCCAGAATACTATCAACGAAAGTATCCCTACCGTGATCGCGCTGTAAGTATTTCCTATGAAAATGGCGGAAAGGATGGCGTCTAAATGTTTAATGAACCTGGTTGAGAAACCTTCGACTTCCTGGGGGATTATATCTGTTATCTTAGTTATCAAACGCTCGCCATCCATAAGAAGGTAGAAACAGATAAGAACAGCAATCATGGTGTTAAGTGCCAGGACTAAAACCGCTGTACCCATATCGACTACGAACGAAATGGTCAGGTACTGCCTCAGTACAGGGAACAGGTAAGAGGTAAAATTCAGTATCATATCTTTGATCTTATCGCGGATGAAATCAGGCATGCTCAGTTTCTCAAGCAGGCTCAATAAAACACCAATGACATAGTCCTGGTTCTTAACAGCCCAGATAATATCGTTTATGATCTCAATGAGACCAAACCCGAATATCAGTAATACCGGAATAACGATTGCGCCTGTAGCAATATACGGCGCTGCTTTCGGAGCATACCTGTCAATAAAGCGTTTCAGAGGTCTTGCAATATAAGCCAGCACTATTCCCATTATTATGCCGTCAAGGAGCGGGATTATGACAAAAAGGAACATGGCGGCAATCAGGAGGATCAGCACTGTAAGCACGATCTTCCATTTATGCTTTATAATAACTGAGATCCCGTCGGTCAATTGTCCATCTGGCATTGGTATTAATAATGTTTTTAGTGAATATATATTAATCGTCTGGAAAAACGGCTTTGATATCTATGGGGTCACGGAATTCTGATAAATAAGAACAATATTATCGCAGGGATGCTCACCAATCCCCATAATACAGGATTGTATCTCCATACCTTTGCGCCGTCAAGAGGACCAAAGGGTATCATGTTGAACCCGGCAAGGAACACATTGATGAAAGCCGACCACGAGAGGACTTTTAATACCAGCGGGTCTGTGATGAACAATGAAACGGTCAGGAATATTATTGCAAGCAGCAGGTTCACGACTGCGCCTGATATTGAGATGTAGGCGAACTCCTTTCCGGTCTGGATAGGGTCATAGTAACCGTAAGGAGCATATTTTCCCCTTATCATCACTGCGCCCGGGGCTGCAAATACAATACCTGTGAACATTTTTAGACCTATAGCCAGAAATAGCCCCATTGGACTTGCTTCATAATCCGCGACATACCCGTACCTCTGCGCAGTGAACTTGTGGGCGAGTTCGTGCAGGATAAAACCTGTCCCTACACCGAAAGCCACGATCGCCATCCGTTCAGGACTGAGGTCGGGGTATGTGAAAGCTATTGTAAGCACGAGCAGTGAGGCAACAAGATGTATTATCTCACGTGAGCTGTTTGATGCCATGCGACCGGAATTGATCTGATACCTTAAAAACTATACTACGCATCCTTGAAGTAGAGCCTCTCTTCAAGTATGCCTGCTTTTAGCTGTCTTTATCCCCTGTCTTTATACCGTTCCTTACTTCTACTGCCATCCCTTTTTTAAATGCGGTCATTTCAAGGGCGCAAAGAACTGCTTTTCCTGTGGCAAGAAAATTGTCTTTCTCATCCACCACCATTACCTCCTCACCAGCCCTTATGTCAGGGTCTGCCTCCATAACATGCCTTGCAAATGCATTCTTCCCCTTTGCCACAAAAGGCGCAGCATCGCTATTAACTACAACCCTGTTCTGCGGGAATTTGAGTAAGCCATGCAGTTTCGTCGCTCCTGCGATACCAAGAGTCAGCACACCGTCCTGCGCCCTGACCGTAGCTATGCGCTTTCCTTCAAGCAGTATCTGGCGCACCCTGCCTGTTGAGGACATCTGGAATTCCACATTATCGGGAAAGATAGCCTCGCCTGCACCTCGCCCGAACTGGTAATCTGCAATGATTCTAACACGATTTAGATGTGGGTTTGTATTTGGCATGGATTTAATCCATTATTTCACTCCAAACCCTTATACGTTCTTGAATAAATTATATGAGCATATAGATATATTATTTGAGCATGGATGCGATTACATCGGTACAGATGGCGGCTATTGACGCAAATTGTGAATATCTCGGCATAAGAAGGCTGCAGCTTATGGAAAATGCTGGGGCTGCGATCGCAAATGCAGTTAGGAGCAGGATATCATCAGGAAAGGTCGTTATTGTCGCTGGCAGGGGAAATAACGGGGGCGACGCCTTCGTGGCTGCGCGCCACCTTGAGGATTTTGATACAACTGTTATATTGCTCGGAAAAAAAGAGGAGATAAAAACGCCAGAAGCGCAGCTTAACTGGAATGCCCTTGAGAGAACATCAATCCCTTTGATCAATGTGACCGATGCAGCAATGTTCGACAAGAATATGATAAAGAAAGCAAGCGTGATCATAGACGGGATATTCGGAACTGGTATCAGGGGAAAGATCAAAGAACCTGAATCAACCGCAATAGACCTTATCAACGGCTCAGAGGCTTTTGTGATCGCTGTGGATGTTCCTTCGGGCTTTGACCCTGATGGCGGGAAGTTCGAAAAAGCAGTACAGGCAGACATGACGCTCACCTTCCATAAAATGAAAACAGGTATGACGAAAAAAGGTGCTGGCAAATATACAGGCGATGTCCAGGTGATCGATATTGGCGTACCCGCTGAAGCGGAATTCTTTGTCGGTCCCGGTGATATCCAGCCCTTCCTGGCACGACCCGCTACAAGCCACAAAGGCGATGCTGGCAGGGTGCTGGTGATAGGCGGCGGGGCATATTCAGGCGCACCCGCGCTGGCTGCTCTTGCGGCTTTGCGAGCAGGGGCTGATATCGTCACAGTGGCTGCACCTAAAAGCGTGTCCAATATCATCGCATCGTTCTCGCCCAACCTTATCGTTCGCGCACTGTCCGGAGACAGACTGGTTGAGGAGGATATTCATGTTATTTCAGAACTTATCAAAAAACACGATGTGGTCGTCATTGGGATGGGTCTTGGGACTGAAGGCGCAACCCTTGAGGCTGTCAAAAAAATCGTCCCCATGTGCGTGAAAGCAGTTATTGATGCAGACGCATTGATACCCGATGTGCTGCAAGCCGGTCACAGGGAAATTATTTTAACTCCTCACGCCGGGGAGATGAAAAGGCTATCGGATGTTGACGTTCCTGAAGATGAGAACAGGAAGCTGGCTTTTGTCCGGGACTTTGCAAAGGATAATGATCTCACCGTGTTATTGAAAGGAAGGATGGATATTATCTCAGATGGAATAGAAGTCCGCGCCAACAGGACGGGGAACGCTGGTATGACAGTTGGAGGTACCGGGGATGTGCTCGCAGGGATCACCGGCGCGCTGTTCGCAAAGCATGACGCATTTTCCGCAGCGTGCGCCGCAGCTTTTATCAATGGCGCAGCAGGAGATCTCGCATTTGCTGAATTCGGGTATGGGCTTCTTGCTACTGATGTCATTGACCGGGTGCCGGAGGTGATGAAGTCATGAGCTTCTCCCATATACAGGATGGAAGGGCAAAGATGGTCGATATAGGGGGCAAAGCTGACGTGTCGCGGCGGGCTGTCGCGGCGGGTGAGATACGGTTGAAGCGGGAAACCCTGGAGGCTGTCAAGAACAGGAAAATAGTGAAAGGAGAGGTTCTTGAGACTGCCCGCATAGCAGCGGTAATGGCGGTAAAAAAGACAGCACTTTCGATCCCCATGTGCCACAACATCCCGATAACGAGCATCGACGTAAGGTTTGACATGGGAACAGAGACTATCACTGCAACCGTAGAGGTAAGATCCATTGGAAAGACCGGGGTCGAGATGGAAGCGCTTCACGGGGTTTGCATGGCGCTCCTGACCATCTGGGACATGGTGAAATCAGCGGAAAAAGACGCAACAGGCAACTATCCATCTACTGGGATAAGCAATATCAGAGTACTTGAAAAAACAAAAGGATAATATAATTATTTTTTTGAAAACAGAGTAGTTATCAGGCGCCTAAATAAAACGATGGGTCGAAGGAGACTGAGGGTACTAAAGGCGTTAGGCGCCTGATACTACTACATTATTAATCATGGCTTTCCTAGTATTTAATATTTACCCTTATATTATTGGAGTTGGATAATTATGATTATGATCATAACAAGGATTCATATAATATTGATTATTCATATGCAAATGTTATAATTATTCTTGATTTTTAACCTGAGAAGTTCTG
>JAHIHJ010000057.1 GCA_018899795.1 Methanobacteriota archaeon | reverse complement strand
TATGGACATAATTTGGGATCGGTTGCGGATACGGGGAAGGAATTTCTTCGTCAGTAAATGCTATCTGTGTGTTATAGTAACCAAGGGATGCATCCTTCGGAATAGTGACTTTTACCGTGAACTTCTGGCTGCCCCCTGCTGGTATCTCTGCGGTTTCCGGGGTTACTGCCACCCATTCCTTTTCCATCATATACTCGCCATAAGGCTGTATTACGATGCTGGGCTTTATGCTGACCGATTTTTTCTCTTTGTTCTTTATTGTCACGGACATTTCCTTGTTCTCACCAGGCTTAAGTCTGGTATTGCCGTAGCGCGGTGAGATCTCAAGCTTTGTGAAATTTAATTCCTGCATATCCCCCGGCATAGGCGGCGCGCCAATCACCATCTCTGCCTGTCCCTCGTACTGGGCTGATACGATACCTGCCCCGGCGAACATGCTCATGACGATCAATGCAGTTGCAATGTAATTAACGTATTTATTCATAGTTTCCTCCTTTTTTTATATTTTATTTCCCTATTCGGGAACTTAGCGGTTCAACATACTGATTATGCAATCGCTGAATACCACCATCGTCATAAATTTCGTTTTATCTATTTAAACGTATCGCTCACAATGTTATTTTTTAGTAAAACTAAAAATTTATTTAGGTAATTGCAAAGTATGGTTTTGCTTATATCTCAAGCTCTTGTATCTCTTTCAAAACCTCAGCAGAATCACTATTTTTCCCCAAATGGAAAAATTCCTTAAGCTTTTTCAGGGCATGCCTGTCGATAAAAAAATCGCTGATGGTCTTGTATTTGTTTATCAGCAGGCTTACCTTTATTCCCGGATACTTGCTCACGAGATAATTCTTACAGTAGACCTCAGCATCCTGGTCAGAAGACGCCCTGCCTTTTATTATCCCCATTACCCTGTCCCCGTAGCAGTGGTACACGTCCTGCAGGAGAACGCAGCCTGATATCATCGGGATAGCTGCAATATTCCCGTGCTTTGCTGCAAATTCATCCGTCATCATGATATGCTTTCTTTCGATCTCAAGAAGCTGTTCCTCGTTCTGTGCCTCAGCCAGTATTATGAATTCGGTAGGCAGCCCCACGCGCTTCCAGTTGGGAATGATGGTATATCTTTCAATTATTTCTTCTTTCTCCATCGTCCGCGTATGATATGCAACCGAATTCCCGTCCTTGAATTTCATGATCTTAGCAAGTTCGGCATGCGTGATCTTGCTATCAGCCAGCAGCGCGATCAGGATGAACATATCTGTTTCATCCAGATGGGATACTTCTGATAATATATTAGCGATATTCTTGATCCTGTCAGGCGTGATCTCTGTCATTATTGTCATCGATAATATATGTTCGTTTTACTAAAATAAGTTATCGGTAAGTGAAGGCAAAATACTTGCTATTGTGTGATCCCGGTAACAACATCGGTCTTGAAGTCAAAAACCGTAACGACCTCATCCCCGCTGCAAATATCCAGCCTGGATGTCTCCTCAATATTGCCGATTACAGAAGCCCTGTATCCTGCTCCTTCAAAAAGGCGGACAACCTCTTCCTCGTTCTCAGGCAGCGCGGTCACTATGAAACCAGTAGCAGGATGGACCTTTAACCACTGGATAAAATCAACATCCTGGGGCGCGGGTATCTTATCAAGATCAACTCTCGCCCCTGTATGGCTTGTCTCGATGAGCATTCCCAGCGTCCCGATGACCCCGGGGTTACTGATATCCTTGCCCGCGGTCACAAGATGTTTCTCGCCCAGCGTCTGCATCACCCTGTATTTCACCCGTACATCCTCTGGTTCTTTCATGGTCGTAGAGTCAAAACTGTACGGCGAATTTGGTCCCATTCTTCCATCCATATCAAAAGCTGCAATAATGGAATCCCCTGGTCTGGCTGTACTACTCCTGATCTCGCAGCCCCTCTTCACAGTACCTATGATGGCTACAGAAAGAGATGTATAAGGAGTATCGGGATGCAGGTGCCCTCCAACCATCGGGACACCGAACTTCGCCACGCCGTCTTTAATGCCTCTCAGGAGTTCCTGGCAGGCTTCTTTCTTGCTTGATGACAGTATATTCACCATAGCGACCGGTTTTCCTCCCATTGCGGCGATATCGTTCACATTGACAAGCACTGAGCTGTACCCTGCCCACCACATGCTCGCTTCGATCAACCGTGCCCAGATGCCGTCCGCAGCAAATAAAATGTAGTCGTCTCCCCCTATATCAATGACAGCGGCGTCGTCGCCAAAATCCACCACCGAGGCTGCATATTCGGAACGAACGCTCTCGAATATGTTGATAAGGTCAGCGATAGACTTCTTACGCGTCACGCCATCAAATTCCCTGATTTCCTTTGCGATGGTCTTTAAATCCATTGACTTCAGACCATGCAGGAATGTTAATTATAGTTTTTGGAATGTTCGTTTCATCTACCCACAAGCTTTAATACTCTTTACGTCAATTGTAAACTCATGGTTAAACTGGATCAGATAAACATTTCTAACGACGGTCTCACCAAGTTCTTCAGCCCGATCGAAGCGGCTATATTGAGGACCTTATGGATCGAAGGAGAGATGATGACATCAGAATTGACCGAAAAGACAAAAATACCTCTTACAAGCATAGCTGGCACTCTTGACCGCCTGGTCAAGGCTGGCTACACAGCCAGAAGGGTAGATACCGTGAACGGCAGGGTACGCTATGTGTACGCTCCGGTCCACACAGAGGAAGAGGTCGCAAGTGAAATAACGACCAGGATCATGGACAGCCTTGTGGATACTTTCGGTCGTGTTGCGATCGAGAAC
>JAHIHJ010000056.1 GCA_018899795.1 Methanobacteriota archaeon | reverse complement strand
TGCGCAAACCTCCTGTATCTTCGAAGGGTTGCTGCCAGGGCTTGCTGTTATTCCAAGCACCAGCGGCTCTTTGCTCTGGTGCGCGTATTTTTCCCCGATATACACATACGAGTAATCCCCTGTCGCCCTGTGCGCCTCGTCAAAGATTATACAGGAGACATCCTCAAGGCTGACCTTTTTCGCAAGAAGGTCGTTCTCGATCACCTGGGGCGTAGATACTATGACCTTTGCTTTTTCCCACATCAATGCCCTTTTTCCGGGCGGCGTGCTCCCTGTGAACAGCACGACCTCTTCAGGCGGGATGGTAAGAGCGTTCCTGAAAAATGCGGCATGCTGCTCAACAAGAGGTTTTGTTGGGGAGAGGATCATGACCTTTCCTTTCGTAAGACGCGCCACCATAACAAGCAGGGCTACTACTGTCTTCCCGAGACCCGTGGGGAGCACGATAAGCGTGGATCTTTTGAGAGCCTCTCCTGCCAGCGAGAGCTGGTACAGCCTTTGCTCTACCGTATCCGGTTTTAAAAGAGTGTGATTAATGTACTGCACTTCGCTCATCGATGAATAATATCCCGTATGATTATAAATCTAATGTGTGCGGTGTGAAAGTGATCGGGAAGAAAGATTAATATATCCCTAACATGATTTAACGTACAGATCAATGATACCGTATAGATCAATACGGAGGTGAACAAAAACATGTGCAGCGTCGGTGATGCCTTCAATATCGAAATTACAAGCCTGAATGCGAAATTCTACAAGTGCAGTGACTGCAAGAACGAGTTCAGGGGCGTCGGCAGTAAAGTGAAGTGTCCCTCATGCCATTCGACCAAAGTGAGCCTTATGTTTAAGGAAGAATGATCCCTTTAAACTCTGATGAAATGCTCTTGCTGCGGGGAAAGGAAGGGACGCTGGGCATGGTCAAGGCAGGAGATCATACCCAATTTTTCATAGAGACCGAAAAAGAGGAAATACTTCTGGCGCTTGACCCCGAAGACGTGCTTGTAGCCTCTGGTTTCGGGACAGATGAAAAGACATTGAACGGGATAAAATGTGTGCTCTACATGATACGCGAGGTGGGTTCTCCGTTCATCGTCCTCCCGAAAAACCACCCTGCATCAAAGCGGCTTAAGGTCGTGGTCTCTGCCGGGGGAAGAATACGACTCTCATGCAGCATAACTCCCGGGACGCATCCTGAACAGGATATACTGTGCGGAGCTGATGAATTCCACGGGCTTGAGGTTGAAGGGGTAAGCGGTGGAGTGGAACTAAATGGTCTTACAGGCGGGAAGATCGAGCGAATTCCTTTTGTGATCTGAATATTTTAAATCTATTAGCGTACAGCCTGCCGCAGCGCTTCTATAGAAGGCGGTGCGCCCACAAAAGCACTTTTTCCATTAATGAAAACAGTCGGGACAGCCTGGACCCCATAGAACGCAGCTTTTGCGAACCCCTGGGGCGTTGCTGTTGACTGCTCAACCACCTGTACTCCCGGCATCTGCGCAGCAACCTCTTTTGCCATCAAAAGCGCACGAGGGCAGTGCGGGCACATTGGCGAAGTGAACACTTCTATCACAACAGGAGTAAATTATTATTTACAGGACTTCAACATTACATGACTGACATTGATCCTGCGGTCATTCTCATGATAAACAACGCCATTGTTATTAGATTCATAAAGGATAGGATCACATACAACCCTGAAGTCATTGTATATTATGTAAAGTTTTTCGATATCCTTTGCTGATATTCCAGCCTTAAGCAGTTTTATTCTTTCTTCAGGGGTTTTTAACATATCTTCACTCCACTTTTTATTATTATTTTATTGTTTTTTAACCCATTTTCTAACCCGGTTTTCACCTAAAATGAATTGTCTATTAATAAATTTTGCGGTTTAAATCTCAGGGAAAAGATAGTTTAAATCTATATGCTCATGGAGAAAATCGATATAGTATAAGATCATACTCACAAGAGGGATACAGTTGAGCAAAGTCATATTCAAAACAGCAAAAATAACACGTCCTGAGGATAACCAGATAGAGCAGATCAAGAGCATTTTTCCTCATATCTCTCCTGTGCGCGCGGGGGATATCGTAGCTGTCAAGATCCACCCCGGTGAATACGGCAATACGACCCATGTCAGACCGGTCATCGTCCGCACCGTTGTTGACCTTGTTATAAAGGCTGGAGGGATACCATTTGTCACCGACACCACCACGTTATACAGGGGGATGAAACTCAATGCTGCAGAGCTGATAACAGGCGCAGCCATGAACGGCTTCACCCATGCCAGCATGAACGCTCCTTTCATCGTGGCGGATGGTCTAAGGGGAGGGGACGGGAAAGAAATACCGATTAATGGAGAAGTGCTCAGCAGCATTACTGTTGCATCCGCCATAACGCAAGCAGACTCCATGATAGTGATATCACACGGAAAAGGACATCCTGCATCAGGCTTCGGGGGGGCTGTAAAACACCTTGGGATGGGCTGCCTTGACCGCGCCGGCAAGATAAGGGTTCATGAACCTGGAAAACCGGATATCGACCCGGAAAAATGCACTCAATGTGGCGATTGCGTGGAAGTTTGCCCGTGGGGCGCTATTAACCCGCCTGAGATCGATCATTCAAAATGCTGCGGAGAACTGTCATGCGCTGATGCATGCCAGCAGGAAGCCATCATTCCACCGCCCGATGCAAGTGAGAAAATGCAGAAAAGGCTGGGCGAGGCGGCGATGGGGCCGATAAAAGCACTCGTTGGGCGGATCGGGTATATAAACTGGGTATATGACCTCACCCCCGGATGCGACTGCTTTAATTTTTCAGGGGAGCGGTTCGTTGAAGATATCGGGATACTCGCGGGTAAAGACCCGGTAGCCCTTGATGCGGCGACAATAGACCTCATTAATGACCGAATGAAATTGAATGGCAGTTCTATATATAACATTTGGGGCACAGATCCGTGGATACACATAGGATCTGCAGAAAAAACAGGATGCGGAAACCGGGATTATTCATTAATCGATGACCAGCTACGTCCCCCAAAACATTAATAAACACAGGAGTCAAAGTATAGTTGGAGACTAGGAATAGACTATCCTGGCTTTTCAAAGCCCAGGATGCATAGACAAGGAAAAATCGAACAGATGCGAGGTAAAAATATGTCAAAACTTGATAAGAGAGGTCTGGAAAGAAAGGGTGAAAAAAAACAGAAGATCCTTGAAAACAAATTGATGGAAGGGCATCTTGTGGATTTAATAAAAGTAGGGGGCGTGCTGGAAGAATTGTCTGAGGAAGAAAGGTGAAGGTAAAGGTAAAAATCCTTTCCGGCGGTGTCAAAGAGCAGACAATGGATGTCTGCGAGGATGAAACGTATGAAGAGCTGCTGCAGTCTCTTCATATCAATCCTGAAATAGTTATCGTATTTCGCAGCGGAGTTCCCGTTCCACTGGATGAGAAACTCACATGTGAAGATGTGGATATCCTGAGGGTAGTTACGGGAGGAAATGATAGCTACAGGAGGAAATCGATAACTATAAATTCTCATAGCGGATTCAACTTTATGGAGACGGTAATCAAGGATACCGTTGATATAAATGAATAAAAAAATATCTGAAATCCATCAAAAACGACCTGTATTGTTAAAGGGGGAAAAAAAAGAAATGCAAGAGCTTGAAAATTGGGTAATAGAGGAGTTCTACGTTCCATATCAGGCATCTTAATTTTTTTTGAGGTGAATATGGAAGTAATGGGAATTTGCAGTATCTGCGGGCGTCCGGGAAAACTAAATACCTGTATGATGTGTGGGAAAATCGTTTGCTCCCGATGCATCACTGCAGAAGGGACATGCACAATATGCGCACACGGCAGACATTATTCTGCCTCAAGAACGTAGAAATACCGGGATGAGACCGAGTCACTGATAGATTTTAGAAGTAGCGGTTTTGCCGATTCCACATCTGCAGCGATCCCGAATACACCAAGAGGTATGGAGATCGAGGCATGGAAAGGACCGCCTGCGACATCGCCCCAATCCCCGAACGCTTTCTTAAGGATATTTTTCATATTGAGTTCCATGTTCTCGGACTCGGCATAAACATATATCTTTGTGGCATCCACCGCAAATACAAGGGCCGTAGATATCCCTTCTATATCAAGCATGTACCTGCAAACCTTGGGAATGGTGGTGGTGTCTTTCACAAAACCGACAGTGGTGAACAGGGAAGCTCCTTTTATTATTTTATTGCCAATTGCACGCGACAGATCTTCGAAAGTTTCAATCTTTGTTGAAGGATGTTCAAGGCTGTTGAGCAGTTCCTTGTCCATGTACCTGTGGATGTACCAGTATGCTTCGATATCTTCAAACGTAAAGTTCGTTACAAGTGTCTTTGTCTTTTCGCGGATGGCAAAAAGAAGAAGGGTTGCCAGGCGCTTGTCTATCGCCACACCAAACGTTTTTAAATAATCAACCATTATGCTGGACGTAGTATCTGTTGTGCGGATATCCTGGTATTCGCAGCGTATTTTATCCGTATTGCCAAGAGTGTGACCGATAACTATAGTTGGGGAGAATTTCTCTCCCGTAAGTTCAGTTGGTAAAAGGTCCACAAAAGCCATGTATTTCTGGGTCTGGGATATCACAGGCGCGTTCGTCACGTCTTCTCCCAGTATGTTAATAAGGGTTTTGTTCTGGATCGCGCCGGTATAGTATAATGTGGCATCCATGCTGTAATGTTCTGCGATCCGCTTTAGAGCAAGCGAGCTTGCCAGTGAATCTGAATCAGGGTTATTCCTGGTATAGATAATGAGTCTCTCGCCCTGCTGTGAAACCAGCTTCTTAAAAGCTCTCTTTTTCCAGAAATTCAATCTCTTGACCATCTGGGAGTATATTTAACATTCTTTCTGGATATATGTTTTGTAAGCCATGCCTTTTTTCTGTAAAACCCGAGGGGATGCGAGATCCTCTCACAAAGGTGATCTTTGCCAACACAGTTCCCGTACGTGACCATAGTATCACATGAGGGCGATTTGTAGACCGTTCCTGTGGCTCCGTGGATGTGCATTACCTGGTATCGCGTGCGCTCCTCATCGAAATCAGGCGAGACCCGGAAAAGCCCGATGATCCCTTCAACGTTCATCCCGATATTCAGCAGGAATGAAGTGAGTGCAAACCTCATAGAATGAGACAGGTTCACACCCGACTGTGCGCCTGAGAGGGCATGCGCCATGCATGGGGGGAAGCAGTCAGGCATTATCTCACTGAACTCACCTATTTCGAACTCGGATTTGCGCGCATCCAGTGCGTCGCGTATTTCCTTAACCAATCCATCAAGCGTCGCGCAGATCTCAGGAGGCACATCAAGCGGCATACCGGATTCGATCCGCTTCCTGATCGCCTCTTCAATTATCCGTGATAATTTTTCTTTTGAAAGATGCACCCAACCATGATCCATTTTCCTGTTTATCAACTTCCATTCATGCTCATGTATAGCGCTTGCATGGCGGATGTAATCAGTGAAATGAATAACGTACTCCCGCTCATCGATCTTTGTAGAGATATCGAATTCTTCTGCAAAATCTTTAAGATCATTATCCGGAAGTTTCTTTAATGTCTCATAGGAAGATTTTGCCTCAGCCAGAGCATACCGCTTTATAAGGTAGTTATCGTTGATGCATGAGACAAGTATCCTGGCAACAGGATACGAAAGTAATTCCTTTTCAGCGCCTGTCCTGTCAGTGCACACGGATTTCTTTATTCCTTCTCCGATCGCGGAAAGAACGCGCTCTTTCCCCCGCTCTCTTACCTGTCCGAACGCCCGGTCGAAAAATAGTTCATCAAGTTTGAAATCAAGGGCTTCCACATATTCTAACGCCCCGCTAACATAAGGAAATTGAGCGAACCCGAAAACATCCATGTCCTATTCAGATTCGACCCTGGGAGCCAGCATGTAACTGACATCGCCGTGCCCTTCTGCGATCTTGAACCTTATCTTCAGTGGATAATCCTTTCCAACATCGATCATTACTTCCGGGTTTTTTCCAGCTATCTTGCTTATATCAGTAAGATAATCAAGCGAGAACAGGGACTTGGCTTCTCCTGGCTTAAACTCAACAAGCTGATCTTTTGTCATCTCAAGCTGGACATTATCAGTATCGCCCTCAGCTTCCATGAAAAAGATATCTCCCCTGACGCCTATGGACATGTAATCGCTCACCTTTTCAGCTGCTTTCACTGCTCTTTTCAGGTCTTCCCCGCGGATCACGATATGCGCAGGAAGATCAAGGGTTGGAACTTTAGGTTCCTTCCTGATAGATGACGGGTCGAGAAGGGACATTGTATATGAAAGCCCGCGCATCCTGATAACCAGTTTGTGCGCTGTTTCGTCAAGATCAAGTTCGATGCTGTCCCCCTTTTCAGCCATTTCCATAATACCGTTCAGTTTTGTAAGATCGATCCCGAGTTCGCCGTCTGTCGCTTCAAAAGATTCAAAGGCATCTCCTCCAAGATCAAGACTTACCATCGCGACATTGGCTGGGTCTACCGCCCTTACTGAGAACCCTTCCGGGGTAAGTTTGAGTTTAGCTTCATCTACAAGTGTTGATACGGATTCAATCGCTTCCTTCAGTTTGTCTGCGCCAATTACTGCCTTAAACATTTTCAGCCTCTATCGTATAATATAACCCATTATATTAATAAATTATCCTGTCGTTAGATATCCTGTCATTCGATATCCTGCCGTTAAATATGCGATACTTTCATATCTAACTTCCGCTTTTATAATAAGAAATGACAGGACGTTCAATAGATATCGCACTTACACATGTTGAAACAGGAAGCGACATTGAAGAAATTTACGAGAATGTGTGCACACTAACAAGTGAGCCCGAACTGAGTTTTAATTATGCTGCAACAGAAGATCTCAGGAAATGGGGTTTTTCAGAAGGTTGTTTCAGTTGTTTGCTGCAGGATAAAAAAGATACAATTATTCAGGTCATTACCACATATGAGAACAGGGAAGGCGCAAACGCCGCTTTTATCGCCAATGTGGATTATCTAAAAAAGAATGGCTATGGGCGTCCTGTCAAGGCAGGGACGCTTGGTGAATCTTCCATCCTGTTAAAGCATAAACAGAGTGATGGGGTTACATATAATCTGATATTTTTCAAAAACGGGGTACATGCTGCGCTCAGCGCTAAATATAAAAAAGATAAACCCGACAACATTGAAAATATTATCGGACTTGCTGAAAAAATAGAAGTAAAAATACCGGAATAATACCGGAATATACCAGAATATTTTTGAACCGGAAATACCGGTTATTTAACGTTTAATACCTGCTCTGTATCCCAGTATTCCGATCGCAGCAATAACTAAAAGAACCTCAAATCCCGGCGTGGATTTCTGTGCTTCTTCCTGCGTATTCTGT
>JAHIHJ010000055.1 GCA_018899795.1 Methanobacteriota archaeon | reverse complement strand
GCTTTTTTAACTTTCCTGATAAAATCAGGCGCATAGGATATGGACGCTGTTGCCACATAAGGCGAGCCGTGCGCCGCAAGGATGGCTGGCATGTCTTTCTTGAGAGTGGTGTTGCCGTAAGATGCGCTTCCTGATGGCGAGGTTGTTGTAGATGCG
Organism: Methanobacteriota archaeon; assembly: GCA_018899795.1. Next base: position 7,587 of record JAHIHJ010000055.1, on the reverse strand, counting down.
AACATGGGAGTGGCTGCGCTTCGCTGAACCCCTGTGTTCATGTAGGCTTCGTTGTCGATGCAGATATAAACAATATCATGACCTCTCTCAAACGCTCCTGAGATGCACTGTAAGCCGATATCAAAGGTAGCGCCGTCCCCGGCTATCACCACTACTTTTGTATCACCCTTCTTGCCCATGGCTTTCAGCGCGGTCTCCATGCCTGCCGCTATTGCGCCTGCATTATCGAAGAGTGAATGTATCCATGGCACTTTCCATGAAGATTCAGGATAAGGGGTAGTGAATACCTCAAGACATCCTGTTGGCGAACATACTACGCAGTCGCTGCCAATCGCCTCAAGCACGAATTTCGCCGCAATCGCATCGCAGCAGCCTGCGCAACCCCTGTGCCCCGGAGCTAACAGATATTCGTTACTCATAATAACTCCCTCCGGAGGTCAGTAAATTCGTTTTCTTCTTTCAGACCGTGTTTCATCATATCACCTGCGCGATATACCAGTTTTTCAATAACTTCTTTTGATACATCTCTCCCCCCGTGCCCGAGCATGCTTCCAAATACCGGCGTGTCGATACCTGCGCTGTGCAGACAGGCTTTGATCTCCGTGCAAAGCGCCCCTTCGCCCGTGCCCAGGGAGATGTTCTTATCGATCGCCACGATAATGCTTGCACTTTTTGCTATGCGCCTGACTTCCTTTTTGGGGAATGGTCTGAAACTTCGTATCTTCAAGATCCCTGCGTTTATCCCTTTGCTTCGAAGTTCATCAACAGTGTCCTTGAGAGTTCCTATTATTGAGCCCATGGCAGCGATCACTATTTCAGCGTCATCAAGTCTATACCCATCAATTAATCCTCCGTAATACCTGCCGTACATATCTTTAAATTCCATTGAGGTCTTTTCTATGACCGGAAGTGCATTTTCCATTGCTTTATCCTGGAGGTACCTGTACTCGGTATATACAGAAGGGTCGCCAAGAGCGCCGAAAGTCATGGGGTTTTTGGGGTCAAGTACATACTCTGGATCATATGGTGGAAGGAAATCATCTGTGATATCCTGTTCAAGCAGCACCACAGGCTCAAATACATGTGAAAGTATGAACCCGTCCATGCACACCATGGCAGGCATGAGCACATTTTTATTCTCTGCTATCTTATACGCCTGGGCGGTCATGTCAGCGGCTTCCTGCACGTTTTCTGCATATAACTGGATCCAGCCCGTATCACGCTGAGATATTGAATCCTGGTGGTCGTTCCAGATATTTATAGGAGCGCTCATAGCGCGGTTCACTACGGTTATTACTATGGGGAAACGCATTCCAGATGCATTAAAGAGCGCTTCGTGCATCATGGCAAGACCCTGAGAACTTGTGGCAGAGTAAGTTCTTGCCCCGATCGCGCTTGCTCCTATCAGGCATGAGAGCGCTGCGAACTCAGATTCAACGTTTATGGATTCGCCTGTAAGTTCACCATCTGCTTTGAATTGAGAGAGGCACTCTGCGATATGTGTCTGGGGAGTTATCGGATATGCGCATATCACATGCGGTTTGCATACCTTTGCAGCATGTGCAACTGCATAAGCGCCCTCTACTACTTTCATCTTTTTCATTTTGCCTCCAGTACCATAACTATACAGTTCTTCGGACATTCATTGGCGCATATTCCACAGCCTTTGCAATAATCAAGATCAGCTACATATTTTTCAGATACAAGAGATACTATGCCCTCAGGGCAGTATGTCCTGCAGATCCCGCATTTGGTGCATTTCTCGTAATTGAACTGCGGCATGAAAGTGCGCCATCCCCCTGTCCTGTTTATCTTTGTTGTCCCGGGGGAGACTATTGTTGCATGGGAAAGTTTCATGATCCCTCCTTCTCTTTCATTTTTTCGTATGTGATCGCGATCGCATGGCTGTTCTTCTCACCAAGTTTGCCTAGAAAACGCTCAAGCGCCGCTCTTTGCAGCGAAGCAGCCGATATCTCGCCCGATGCCGCTGCGAATGCTCCAAGTAGTACGGTGTTCACGATCGGTCTTCCAAGATATTCAAGAGCGATCCTTGTGGCGTCTATTGTATGTATTGTTACGCCGTTTTTTTCAATACCGATTTTTTTTGCAAAATAATCAGGATTTTTCTCAGAGTTTATCAGGATGCTGCCTCCGATTTTAAGCCCGCCTGTAACGTTAATCACCTCTATAAGCGTTGGGTCCTGGACTATGACATAATCAGGGAAGTTTATCTGATTACGAATGCGAATGGGTTTGTCGTCTAAGCGTACATATGCAGCAACCGGCGCCCCCCTGCGCTCAACGCCAAAAGCAGGAAGTGCCTGGGAATATTTCCCGTCCTCGAATGCAGCAATAGCGATCAGTTCCGCGGCTGTGACCGAACCCTGTCCTCCTCTTCCGTGTATCCTTATCTCTTTCATACCGGCTCCTTAACATGCTCAAGCACTTCATCCAGAACAGCCGGGAATATCTCATCCTTCAGGTTCCCAAAAGAAACACTCGCGTTCGGGTGGTAATATTTATCTATCGAAATTATTTTTTTATCCGTGAAGTTCTTTATTGCAGATATAGCCTGGGAGGCATAATAATATATGAAACCCAGGATAACAACTGTATCGTAATTTCCTTTACCGTCAAAGCCCTTCCATTCAGGATCACATAAATAGTATGCCAATGCATGCATGTTCATATAATAAACACGCACTCCAGAATCCGCAAAAGCCCTGTATGAGTCCCCCGTAACTGCTATAGTGATGCCCCGTTTCCCGAACTCTACAGCGCGCCTGAGCACATCCTGGTCATGCATCTCGGAACCTATTATTAACAGCGGTCGCTTTGCTTTCGCCAGCATTTTTCCTGCCACAGAAGGCATCACTGCCTTTGCCATCTTAGGTCCCGGGATGTTGGCGGTATCAAAAGGCACAGCCTGGCGGGTCGTATCTATGGTATTTTCTGTCATTTCTTTACCTCTTTGCACAGCCTGGGAACATTGGTGGGCTGGAAACTTACATCCGGTTTTCTCAGTGGACCTTCCATGATCTTCTTCTTCTCCCAGTCTATCTTCCATCCGTGGACTTCTTCAAGCTGTTTTAGCAGTTTTTCTCTCATCGCTATGGGCAGGTCGCCTTCGCTTCTCACATATACCTGCCAGTCGTCAGGCATTTTACCAAGATATTTCTCGGATAATTCAATATAATTTGATAGCTTTATAGCGCGCCCGAAGTTGTTGTCGCTCGGTCTTATGCAGAGTTTTGCAAGCATGGGCAGCACTTCTTCTTTTGTCTGGCATGTGATCATGAGATGCTCGGGCGCTGGCTCGATATCTACCACTGAACCGTCCCTTGCATCAAAAACCTTCCAGTCCTTTTTTCTGTAATTCCTGCCAAGATAAACCCGCCTGTATTTGCTTCCATGCGGACCGATAACTACAGGTATCCCAAGTCTATTGCAACCTGTCCCTATGGCAAAGGCTTTCTGGGAATACGCGCCCCATGCAAGCCCCACAGCACCTACCCTGGTCAAAATATAATCTGCTATCTCCTCGTAATTCCCTGAGGTCTTCTTCCCGGCAAATATTGCTGCAACTTTGATTGTGGCTCCGGCAATATGGGCATTTGATACACATGGACCTGTGTTGATCAAATTGCCTCTGGCAAACCTGCCTGGAAAACGCTCGAACAGTGTTTTTCCTTCGTCGTCCTTATACATCGCAATATCCATAGCCGCGCATCCCGAAGCCAGGACAATATAATTGCGTTTGAGCATTTCTACAGTGATATCATATATTTCCTTGGTGCCGTTCGGATAATTCCCGCATCCTACAAAAGCAAGAACTCCGGGCGTTGTGCCAAGCACAAGGTTCACGCCCTCCGTGCGAATTTCCGCATCTGCGATCTGTCCTCTACCTATGCGTATTTTCCCTTTTTCTTTCCTTATTACCTTCTGAGCGGCTTTCTCTATAGTGTTGAGTATGGGTATGTCCACAGGACAGGAGAAATCGCATCTTCCGCATCCTATGCATTTGTCATGAAGCGCCTCGAATTTAGAAAAGTCAAGAAGCGCGCCAGCTTTCATAGCCTCAGCGATGGGGAGGCTTATGGGGCAGTCACGGGTGCAAACCCCGCAATCGGTGCATTTTTTCACGAGGCTTTGCAATTCTTCTTCGCTGGGAAGTGCGGTCATCAGTTTTGCCCTTCTTTCAGGAGACACAGCAAGCGCAAGCCTTGGAACGACTTCGCCTACTTTATCATAATCAAGTATGAACGCTCCGGGATATTCCCCGCCTGAAAGTTTTTCCACTATCACATCAACGTCCTCCATAGTCATATCAGGAAGACCAAGAGTGATCTTTTCGTTTGTGGCTATAACTGGCATCTTAAGCTTTGAAGCTTCCTTTAATATATCTGCCCTGACGCACTGTTCATCAACTACAAGAACATCAGGTATCCCTGAACGGATGTATTTCAATTGCTTGCTCATCGACCCAATGATCTTTGCATTCCTGTTGTAGCGTGTTATGTCGTGAGCTGTGCAGCAGATACCTGCGATCTCTATCTTATCGAAAAGATCTTTCTTTTCCATGTAATCAAGGATATAAGCCGGAGCTGCAGCATTATGTCCAATGCAAATAACAACGGGTTTCTTCTCATCAAGTATTCCCATCCCTATTTCTACGATCGGCGTATTCATCTCTGATTTCGGGTAGTTCATGCACGACATCTGCACGATGTCGCATATCTCCATGCCCAGATGGTCAAGCATGCCTGCATGCAAAGATTTTGATTCAAAATCTATGTTGGAACCTTCCTGTCCTGTATTAAGAACAGCCATGAGCTGCACAAGCTGCTCTTCCACATACTCAATTGGACGCAAAAAATCCCCAATGGTTTTTGGTTCTATGCCTGTTATGGTGGAAGTGAGAGGCGCTTTCAGGTTGCTCTGTCCCACATCAATCGGATGCTCCCTGCCGTATTTCTTAATAAAATAATCCAGAAGATGCCTGCCGTGCGCTGAATGGCATGCCGCTCCCATAACTGCGGTCTTTAACGCTTCCCTGGATTGCTGGGTTGCAAGGTCTATGCCGCATGCTCCTTCCTTGTTGCCTGTAAGGTCGCATTTTCCATACGTGCAGTATTCACAGGTGTCGCTTGTTGGGGTGTAAACTGGAGAATAGCGCGCCAGAAGCCTGTGGTCCCATACCCGCAGACCTGTGAGCCCGGGCATGGATGTTGGTCCTTCAATTGTTTGCGTTTTTTCTTCTTTGAGTATCGCTTTCCTGGGGTGGGAGCTTTTGCTCTGCGCAGGATCGAGCAACTTCATTTTGCTATCATCTGCTCCCATTATCTCGCCTATGTGTATCTGGACGTTATCAAATTCAACAATATATTTGCTCGATGGTGTTTTTGACATTTTTGGCTTCTCCGAGGAATTCCAGATAACCCCCAAGGTTTAAATAATTTATCATATATTATCATAATAAATCATACCTAAGTTACACCGTTAGTTTTATATCACTTTATCATAATTACTAATAAAATATCATATGACGAGAAAATTGATAGAAAATATTAATCCACACGAAATAACCATAGCCACCCTTTGCTCGCATACAAGCCTGCAAATATTTCACGGCGCCAGAATCGAAGGTTTTAAGACTCTTGGTATAACTGTGGGAAAGCCGCCAAGGTTCTACGATGCATATCCTGGTGCAAAACCAGATGAATTTCTTGTACTGGAAAATCATAAAGAATTGCTGCAACATGCTGAAGAACTCAGGGAAAAAAATACCATCATAGTGCCGCATGGCTCGCTAGTAGAATATATGGGAGCAGTGAACTATCTAAATTTAGAGGTTCCGGTATTTGGCAACCGCAGGGTGCTTGAATGGGAATCTGACAGGAAGAAAAGCAGGCAATGGCTTGAAAGCGCAGGGATCCCCATGCCTGAAGAAATAACAGATCCGGCAGATATAGCATCGCCTGTGATCGTTAAATACTACGGTGCCAAGGGTGGTAAAGGGTTTTTTATTGCAAAAGATCACTCGGATTTCGAAAAACAGGTTGATTCCACTCAACCTTATACGATCCAGAGATTTGTGCATGGAACGCGCTATTACTTCCACTATTTCTATTCACCGATCACTTCGAAAGGCTATACCCTGAGCAAAGGGAGTCTTGAAATGTTGGGGATAGATAAGAGGATAGAATCAAATGTCGATGAGATATTCAGGGCGCATGGTACGCTTATAGAGCCTACTTTTGTGGTCACAGGAAATATGCCCCTTGTAATAAGGGAATCTCTTTTGCCTGAGGTTTTCGAAATGGGCGAGCGTGTAGTTGAGAAATCCATAGAAATGTTTGGCGGAATGACGGGTCCCTTCTGCCTTGAGACCGTGCTAACAGATAAACTTGAATTCAAGGTTTTTGAGATATCAGCAAGGATAGTGGCAGGCACAAACCTTTTCCCTGCAGGCTCCCCTTATACTGAATACACAGGTCATAACATTTCCATGGGAAGAAGGATAGCGCTAGAGATAAAGCGTGCAGTAGAGCTGAATAAGCTGGAGGAGGTGCTGAGCTGAAGATGGACGAAATCTTAAAGAATCTGTTGATTGTTGAGCCGAATATCGCAGCTAAGACGGTTGTTTTGAGGCGGCAAGGTTATAAAATCAATAGTCACGGTACCATAGGCGTCATAGCCGCTGGCACAGCAGACATATCTGTCGCTGAAGAGGCGGCAGTTGCTGCTGAAGTAATGGGATGCAAGGTAATAAAAGGATACGACGTTGGTGTTGCAGGCATACACAGGCTCTTCTCGCCTCTTTCACACATGGTTGAGGCAGGCGTTTCTGCCATTGTAGTGGCTGCTGGCATGGATGGTGCACTTCCTTCGGTAGTTTCCGGGCTTGTGGACGTGCCCATAATTGGAGTTCCTACTTCTATAGGCTACGGCTTTGGTAAAGATGGAATTGGAGCAGGCGTGTTTGCAGCCATGATAGTTAAGAAAAGGTGAATAATATGGATGTACAGATAATATTAGGAAGCGCATCGGACATAATTGTCGCAAAGAAAGCAGTGGATGTATTGAAAGAGTTCGGAGTCGAATATAACGCTACAGTGGCTTCAGCGCACCGCACGCCAGAGCGAGTGGAAAATGTAATAAAAGAGGCGCATGAAAAGGGTGTGAAGGTGTTTATTGCCATAGCCGGGCTTGCTGCGCATCTGCCTGGTGTGATAGCCTCAAAGACCGTCAAGCCTGTGATAGGTGTACCAGTTGATTCGAATATTAACGGCCTGGATGCCCTTCTCTCAATAGCGCAGATGCCACCTGGAATACCAGTTGCATGCGTTGGTATCGGAAGAGGCGATAATGCAGCGCTGCTTGCATGCGAGATCATAGGAGCATGCGATGAAAAAATGCGGGAGAAGCTTCTCAGGTACAGGGCAAAGATGGCTGAGAAAGTTGAACTGGATGCAAAGGCGCTTGGACTTTAAAAGTTATCATTTTGAATTATCTTACATACCCTATAGGCATAACATACAGGGGTTCATGGTCTTCAGGAAGATTTAGTACTCTTGCAACCTCTTC
>JAHIHJ010000006.1 GCA_018899795.1 Methanobacteriota archaeon | reverse complement strand
CCATGTGATTTCTGGACAGTATATACCTTTTCAGTCCTCAGGCTTTTTACCACCAAGACCGAACACGAAGTCGAACGAATTACTTTTTCTGATATGCTTCCAAGTATTAATCTTGATATCCTGCCCCGACCTGTATATCCGATTACCGTTAAATCAAATTGCTCGCTGTCAATCGCTTTGAGTATCTCTTCTGATATTTTCCCCTCCCTGACGATCGATGCCGCTTTCATGCCCTTTGATTCAGCAAGATCTATCACCTTTTTAGTTATCGCTTTACCTTCAGACAGTTTTTTCATATTCTGAATAATATGACACGCTGTCAGGTTCGCGGCAGAACGATGTGCAATACTGGCTGCGAACCGCGCAGCATACCCGGCATCCTCGGAACCGTCCACCGGAACAAAAATATGCTTATATGGCTCATCGCCAGCGGTTTTCTCACGGGCTATCAGCACATGGCACCTGGCGCCCCTCACCACCCTTTCAGCAGTGCTTCCCAGTTTGTTATCAGGTGCGCCAAGAATGATCAGACTGGCATCAATATCCTTTTGAATCTTAATTATTTCATTAAATGGCGAGCCCACCAATAGGCTGCCCTTCACTATATCGACACCTTTATCACTGAAATATTGCCCGTATTTATCCAACAGGGTATTTCCGAACTCGGTTTGAGTCTTGATATCCTCAGTATCTTCAAATATACCGGTGTCCACAACGTACACAGTCGAGACATCCGCATTATACATCCTCGCAATTTTTATAGCGTTATCTGCAGCAATCTCTGTATGCACTGATCCATCCAGCGGCAACAAGAATTGAAATTTTGCCATATATCGCACCCCATTATGAAGGTATTGTCATAATTATGTTAAAATCTATCATATTTAAATCTATCGAATTGTTGATCCCAGGTCTATAATCGCAGCATAACATAGATATATCGTATCATCAATATCGATACATGAATATGAGCGCCCGAAAAATAGCAATAGTGTTTCTATTATTGATTGTTGCGGTATTTTTCAGCATCATTTCAACAGAACATGAGGACAGCAGCGCCGGTATACAGGATGAAAGTCGCCAGGCGATGGGCACGATCGTATCGATCCAGATTATCGGCCCTAAAAACCGCTCTGAGGGTGCATTGCATCTGGCTTTTGACGAAATAAAAAGGATTGAGGACCAGATGGATATCCATAAAAATAACAGTGAAATCAGTCGCTTGAACAAAGAAGGACGTCTGGATACGGCATCCTCTGACTTGATCTATGTAATAAATCGATCAATTCACTACAGCAGGATCAGCGCGGGCGCCTTTGACATCACCATCCATCCTATACTTGAACTCTGGAGAAATAAAATAAATTCAGGTTCATACCCTGCTGATCAGGAAATAAACGATACATTGACTCTGGTAAATTACAGAAATATAACAGTAGAAAACGATACTGTTGGTTTTGAACTGGAAGGAATGTCCATTGATCTGGGTGGGGTTGCCAAGGGATATGCTGTGGACAGGGCAGTTGAAGTCCTCAGAAAACAAGGATTTGATAGCGGGTTTGTTGATGCCGGGGGTGATGGTATGTTTTTTGGGACAAAACCGGATGGCTTACCCTGGATAGTGGGGCTTCGCAATCCAGATAATAAAACCGAATCTATCGTCGTCCTTGATATTTCAGATATGGCAGTAGCTACAAGCGGCAATTATGAACGGTTTTTTAATGAATCAGCACGCTTATCCCATATTAGTGACCCAAGGACAGGCTATTCATCGCAGAGCCTCATAAGTGCAACGGTCATTGCTGCTTCGGCAATGGAAGCCGACGCCCTTGCCACAGCAGTATTTGTGCTGGGGCTCGAGGAAGGTATGGAATTGATCGAGAAGACAGAAGATACCGAAGCTCTATTAATAACCCCCGAAAGGCAGATATTAAAATCATCGGGTTTTGATACTTATAAAAGTTCTATTAACTCCACAACAGCGAAGTATGAGTGAATATTTTCTGCTGATGGAAGAAATAAAAAGTCTCACGATAAAATCATAAAGGTTTTATAGTCAGAAATAGAATAAACTTTTGAAAATATGATTTTAGATAATAGTAAAATCAGCTTTTTAACAGATTCACCAGAGGTGGTTATGAATTTATTCCCGGGGTGTGCAATATGCAATTAAGAAAAAAAGATATAGGAATAATTTCTTTAACATTAATGATTTTGGCAATAGCAGGAGCACTTATATTTTTGAATCAAAATGTTATTCCAGAAAGGGCCATTATCGTCGAT